>JAISVD010000210.1 GCA_031271875.1 Spirochaetaceae bacterium
CAGCCTTGGCGATCATGTATGGCATCTCTTTCCCTTTATCTCTAAATGAACTATATCTTATAGTATATAAGACTATTCTATTTGTCAATGTTTTTTCTCTCTCCTGACCCTCCAGGAGAAGCCTTCCCTATACCCGATGTGAAACGCTCACAGAACTTTACCCTGACTTGCGGTTGACAGCCGCCGTTTTTGAGGTAACAATAGGAACATGATAGAGGTCGCCGCTGCTGTTCTGGAAAACCGGGAGGGCCGGATTCTCATCGCCCGCCGCCGTCCTGAAATCTCAATGGGCGGATACTGGGAATTTCCCGGAGGAAAAATAGAATCCGGTGAAACCCCTGCCCAGTGCGCGGTGAGGGAACTGCGGGAGGAGATGGATATCCATATCGAAGCGGGGCCGGTTCTCTGTGAAAACACCCACGATTACGGCAATGGAAAGATTGTACACCTTATAGCGGTACAGTCGGTTCTCCTGGGAGGCAGATTTACCCTCCACGATCACGACGAAATACGCTGGGTCTCGGCGCATGAGATGAAGGATTTTCTCTTTGCTCCGGCTGATGAACCTGTTGCGGCCTTTCTCATACATAACAGAGAAGCCCTTTCAAAATCTAACCGGATTTTGAAAGCGGTTCCAGACATGAAGGAAAAACCGAAACATGAATCCGATCAGCGAGATACCTGAAAAAACGGCCTCCGGTATCCGATGGGTTTTGACTGATATTGACGACACCCTCACAAAGGAAGGCAAACTGCTTCCCGAAGCCTACGCAGCGCTCTGGGATCTGAAAAAAGAGGGATTGCCCGTGATAGCGTTACCGGGAGGGCAGCCGCGTGGGGGTATCTGCTCTCCCATGAGTGGCCCGTAGCGGGGGTCATAACAGAAAACGGGGCTGTCGCCTATTATATGACCGGAGGACAGCGCATAGAGTCCTGCATATTCCCCGGAGCGCAGCCAAATACGAGCCCGCCTCTCAGGCGCGCAGCTGAACGTATACTGGCGGAGATACCCCGGGCACAGGAAGCACAGGACAACTATCTGCGCTTGTATGATTTTGCCATTGATTACGGTGAAAACGTTTCCCCGCCCCTGTCCATGGATGATATCAGCAGGATTATCGAAATTTTCAGAGATGAGGGCTGTTCGGCCCAACCCTCATCGATCCATGTAAACGCCTGGATCGGCCAATTCAATAAACGGGAAGCGTCGCTGCTGTTTCTCTCAAAATTCCTGGGATATGATGATGCCAGAGACCGCGAACAGGTGTTGTACGTCGGGGACGCCCTCAATGACGAACCCATGTTCAGCTGGTTTCCCAACAGTTGTGCGGTGGCAAACATACACCGCTGGCTCCCGGATATCAAGCGGCTGCCGTCATGGATATCCGCAGAGAGCTACGGAACAGGATTTGCAGAGATCATAGATACGGTTCTTTCAAAACGGAATCGACAAGCTCTTTAAAATCTTCATTAAAAACAGGACGGGACGGTAACAGATCAGTATTTATTCTGAATATTCCATCTTCCTGTACGATGACAGCATCACTCTGACTATTGTCGCCGGTACTCCGGGCTGCGGAAGCCGCCAGGTCTTCACAGGAAGGGCGTACCTCTTTTTCACCGGGAAAACGGATAATACATTCACCAAAAACCCCAGAAGAGGTGACCGCCGATTCAGTCCGCAGGTTGTTACAGGCTGAATTTCGTACGGACTCCATATGTTTTTTTCTCAGACGCGCCTGGGATTTTTCAAATCTTCCATACAATTCAGCACTGTTCATTAGTTTCAATAATAACGCCGGAAAAGTCTTCTGTCCAGAGGCGTCTGTTTCCGGAAAACCGGGGCAGGAGCACTAAATGCGGTGTAAACAGAGCGGTAAATAAGCCGCACAAGCCCACATATAGCGTAAGACAAGGATTTCTTTCCCATAAAAATATTTCTCCGATACAATAGCCTGTGGCGGCTGAAAGGATATCCGTGGTATACTCTGCCTCATGGCAGTAAAGAAAAAAAGCGGAATCCTCTCCTACCGGTGTTCCTCCTGCGGCTATACCCAGCCCGCCTGGCTGGGCCGGTGTCCCGATTGCGGGGAGTGGAATTCCTTTGAGGAAGTAACGGCTTCCCCGGCGCCGCCGGTTTTTTCGGAAAACCGGGGAGGGCAGCCTGCAAAGCCCGTTCCCCTGAGTACCGTAAACCCTCTGGAGGGTGACCGGCTTTCCACCGGTATCGGAGAGCTGGACCGGGTCCTCGGCGGCGGAGCGATGCGCCGCTCCGCCATACTTATCGGCGGGGAGCCGGGTATAGGAAAATCAACGCTGCTCCTTCAGACCGCCGCCGCGATACAGACCAGAGGGCGCATACTGTACGTGTCCGGGGAGGAATCGGCGGCGCAGATACGCTCCCGGGCGGATCGGCTCCGCCTTTGCTGCGATAACATTGAAATTCTCTGCACATCCCGGCTTGAGGATATCGAGTCCGCCCTGCGTTCCGTTTCGCCGGTGTTTGTTATCGTCGATTCCATTCAGACCGTATACACTCCCGACGCGGGACAGGTGCCGGGTACTATCAATCAGCTGAAATTCTCTGCCCATGAACTTATATCCTGGGTAAAGGAGCGGGATTCCGTTCTGTTCCTCGTTGCCCATGTGACAAAAGAGGGCCTTATCGCGGGGCCGAAAGCGCTGGAGCATATCGTGGATACGGTCATCTCCTTTGAACGGAACGACGACGAAATCCGCTTTCTCCGGGCAAGAAAGAACCGTTTTGGTTCGGTTGACGAGCTGGGCATATTCTCGATGGGAGAAAAGGGGCTGCTCCCGGTGGAGGATCCCTCTTCGATGTTCATCATACGGAGGAGCGGAGGGCTGCCGCCGGGGATCGCCGTTGTTCCTGTGTTTGAGGGAACCAGAGTCTTTATGGTGGAGATACAGGCGCTGACCGTTCCCGCCAAGGCGGCGGTTACCAGGGTCTATTCGGATCAGATCAACTCGGCCAGAGTCAGCAGAGTCGCGGCGGTTCTCGAAAAAAGGCTGGGACTGCGCTTCTCCGATCAGGACCTGTATATAAATGTCGCCGGAGGTGTACGCATAACGGAAAGCGCGGCGGACCTTGCCCTCGCCGCGGCGCTCTACTCAGCCCGGACAGACATGGCGCTGCCGGAAGCGACCGCGCTGGTGGGGGAACTGAGCCTTGCCGGGGAGGTGCGCCCGGTGGGACGTATACGGCAGCGGGCAAAAACAGCGCGGAGCCTGGGCTTCTCTTCGGTGTATGCCCCGGAAGAGGAGACCGGTATAGTCTGTGTGCGGAATATCCGGGACACTATCGCCGCACTTTTTTCTCCATAAGGAGAGACGATTGATGACAGAGATGCGGAAATGTATGGCCTGATACGGGCGAAACTGGAACAAATCGGGCAGGTTATCGACGGTTATGATATGCAGATCGCCGCTCAGGCCCTGTCGCGGAATCTGGTTTTGGTGACCAATAATACGGGGGAATGTTCCCGCATCCGAAGCTGCGGCTTGAAAATTGGGTACAGCCATAAATCAGTGTTTCCATATCCTTTACTGTTCCGCCGGCATAAGATATGCGCGGACATAATTGTCCGTTGAAAGATACCGCCCCGCCGCCGCCTGTAGTGATTGGGGGGTAAAAAGCGCCAGAACCGCTTTGGTGTCCGGAATCGAAGCGAGGGGCCGCCCCTGAATAGTGAAATTGACGATCTTTTGTAACCAGGACTGGTTGTTTTTAAGCCCCTCCTCCTGGGTCCGCCTGAAACTCTCACTGAGCTTGGTCATATATGACCCGGCCACAGGGGTATTGCGGAAAGAGGCGATCTCCGAGAGGATCGCCTCTGAAAGTGAATCCTCCCGCCCCGGCTCGCAGCCGAATTCGATCATGACGCTGAACCGCTGATCGGGATAGCCCGAAAGGCTCCCGTACACCTGAACTCCGTAGGTGCCGCCCATATCCTCCCGGATAACCTCCCGGAGCCTGATATTCATCAGGGAGATGAGCGCGTCAAAACGTTCATATTCAAGCCCGTCGGAGAAGGATGTTTGCCCGCCAAAGGCCATAAAGACGCGGCTCTTGGGGTCGATCCCCGCACGCACCGCCCCTTCGGTTATACCCCGAGGGAAGCCGGAACCCACATACCGCGCCTCCTCCCGCTGCCCCGCCGAGGGAAGAACCGCGATATACCGTTCCGCAAGCTCCTTCAGTTCATCCGTATCGAAGCTGCCGACAAACACAAAGGTAAAATCACCGGCATCGGCGAAACGTTCCCGGTAGATATCCTCGGAAACGTCCTGTTTCATCTCACCGATGATCTCGGTGGACATATTTTTCCTGCGGATATTATCACCGTAGAGCAATTCCTTTACCAGATCGGAAAAATTCTGCTCCGGACTGTTTGCCCGGGACTCGGTGAGGGTCATATACTGGATGATGAGGGAGTTCCACCCCTCATCGGTGAAGGAGGGTTTCATGAAGTTGAGAAACACCAGATGGAACAGGGTT
>JAISVD010000223.1 GCA_031271875.1 Spirochaetaceae bacterium
TCTCAACTGCAAGATCGCCGAATATACCGCGGCGGTGCTGCGGGGCAGGCCCTCTTTTCACATAAGCCTCGCTATGGATATCTCGCCCTTCTGCGATTGTCACGCGGAAAACGACGCGCCGATAATTCCCGATATGGGCATGTTCGCCTCGTTCGACCCGGTAGCTCTGGACAAGGCCTGTGTTGATATGGCAAACAGGCAGCCGGTTCTCCCAAACAGCTATCTCGCTGAACAGCCCCAGACCCACGGCGACCGGTTTATGGATATGCATCCTTCGACGAACTGGAAGACTCAAGTTTCCCACGCTGAAAAACTCGGGCTTGGAAGCTCCGATTACGAGCTGATAGAGATTTGACAATCAAGCCCCTGTGTGCTTCCGCTCAGGGGTGACATACGATGCTTTCTGCTGAGATTCGGAAATTCGATATATAACTGCGGACTTGTATCCTCCGGCAAACTCCTACACAAAATAGGAATCATCGCACTCAGGATTGGGAACAAGATCCTCCCGCATAAACTGCCCTGAATCCTCGCTGTTTGAACCCCGGAGGCGCTGTTCGATGCTTCTCCGTTTTTCATTTACCACCGCACACTGCTCCGCATTCAGGTAAAAGGCGTAACTGTCGATCTCCTCCATCAGCGGATGAAACAGTTTTCCCGTCACCTGCTCCCGGGCTTCCATTTTAACCAGCTTGTTTACCAGCTCCTCGAGGAATTTTCGGCTCACCACAGGACGCAGATAGGGGATGAAATCGATCATACCGTCTTCAGAGACAATAACGATAGCTATCTCGGTATCGTTCCGCCGGTTTTCAAAATAGCGGATCGAACTGTTATACCGGGAGCCCCGGGAAGAGTCGCCTTTAGACGTGGCAAGCCCGTCCAGAATGGTACTTATCGAATAGCATATGCCCTTCTCGTTGATGATGATAGCGCCGTCGATATGGGAAAACTTCTCGATCATATTGTCATTGATCGCAAAGGGTTTCACCTGGATCGACTGATATTTCAGGCGTTCCGATTCCTCTTCGGCATCGCTGCATATGACCAGAATGGAACCGTATTTGCTCTTGATGAGCGCATAGATCATGTTGTACAGGGAGATGATATGATCATATTCAATCTGTTTAAATATCCGCTTCATATCGGAGATGAACTTCATCTTTTTAAAGACATTTGTCATCAGATAGGGCTGGTTGAATTTGACATTCAGCAGCGGCTTTTTTTCATGAAGCAGTTCCCATTGGTAAAATCCGGTAAAGTTAATGTAAAAGAGGTTTTCGCTGGCGGAGTTGTAGTCGCCTGTTACATGACCAAGCCCGTAAATGGAAGCGGAGTCGGAGATAAGGGAAAAAGAATCGGAGGTCAGCTCCAGAAGTTTTCGTACCTTCCGGTAATCCGACATCGGAACCGGGCTGCCAAGGGTGACATCAAAGACAATATTCGGGTGGTTTATCCGGCATATGATAATGCTCCCCGAATTTTCCTGGCTTTCATATTTGAGGGATGAAATGAAGTTGAGCCGCTCAAAGAGACCATGGATTCCGGGGGTGTTTCTGGCCCGGGAGGAGATGGTATACATAAAGGTACTGCCCGCATCCTTTATCAGTTCGTCGATATTGGTCTGAACGAGACTCCAGCCGGTCTCGTTGGCGAGGAGCTTCTGTTTGATCAGCCTGAAGTATTCATCAACCAGAGCATCTATCAGGGACACGGGCATCGCTGATCTCCGGGAGCGGTTATCGGCAGCCTTCATCTTGTGAAAGGAATCATATACCGTTCTGTTCAGCTGGAGGCAGATAAATACGGAATATGTCTCTACATCCACGGGAAGAGCCACAAAGGATTTGTATTCCGAGGTTTTCTCCTCCTCCTCCTGGAGGAACTGGAGCAGTATTTCCCGCCGCTCTCCTGAGTTCAGCCGGTGGAGGAATTTCTCCTCGATCGCCGGAACAGTGTCCGCCGTTCCGGCTGCTCCCCGGAGCGATATCCCCTCGGAACGGGGCGGCACCAGACCTGTAATCTTCTCCAATACGGAGGGCTGATAGGGGGTGTCCTCCGGTTCGACACAGACGCGGCAGACTCCCTCATCCTCGGCATTCAGTGTACCTATAAGAAAAACCCTCCCGAATATTCCGGGAGCGAGTTGTTCAAAACAGCGTTCCGCCAGGTTTTCAATAGAAATGAGATAAAGGCCCTGATAAGCCCACATGAGCTGTGCGGAACAAGTTCCGTCGGAAGAATTCGCCATATCCGGCTCCATACCATGGTTATTCAGGCTGCTCGAGGAAAGCGGCCGTTCCTTTCGGCATTACTGCGTTTTTCAGTCCTTCGGACGCAGGTCTTCGACACGTTTGGCTTTTCCCTCCGCAAGCGGAATTGAACCCGGTTCCTTGAGTTCAATTCCGGGGGTTATGGTAATCAGGGCCGCGAGTTCACTGCGGAGCTGCTCCCTCAGGGCATTAAGCACCCTGGCGTCGTCCGCGAACATCTCAGGGGTGACCTCCGTGCGCACGGTAAGCTTATCGAGGACTCCCTGCTTTTCCACCAGAATGAGGTAGTTCGCGCCGACTCCGGGCATCCTGAGGAGTACCTCCTCGATCTGGCTGGGGAACACGTTGACTCCGTTGATTATGAGCATATCGTCGGTACGTCCGGTAAAACGGGCGACCCGGCGGTGGGTTCTTCCGCAGGAGCAGGGTTCGGGGATGATCCTTGTGAGGTCTCTGGTACGGTAGCGTAGCAGCGGCATCGCGTCCCGGCAGAGGATGGTCATCACCAGTTCTCCGGTTTCGCCGTCAGGGACAGGTTCCAGGGTATCGGGGTTGATTATTTCCATGATATAACGATCTTCCCATACGTGCATCCCCTGCCTGTACACACATTCAATCGCGACCCCGGGGCCGTTCAGTTCACTCATTCCGTAGTTATTATAAACCCCAATCCCGAGTTTGTCCTGTATTTTGCAGCGGAGCTCCTCCGAGTGGGGTTCCGCGCCGGTTACGGCCATCCTGAGAGCAAGTTCCTCCCGGCGGTATCCCTCATGTTCGATTGCCGCGTGAAGATGAAGCAGGTAGCTCGGTGTGGCGTGGACCATGGTGGTCCCCAGGTCTTTCATGAAGCGGAGCTGCCGCAGGGTGTTTCCCGAGCTGGTGGGAATGACCGTTATTCCGATGCGCTCCGCGCCGTAATGAAAACCCAGTCCGCCGGTAAACAACCCGTAGGTCATCATATTCTGAAGGGTATCCCCCCGGTGTCCGCCGCAGCACATGATCGACCGGGCCATGGTATCGGTGGCCATATCCAGATCCTGCTGGGTGTGATAGATGATTGTGGGGATGCCCGTGGTGCCGCTTGAGGCGTGCACCCGGACAAGCTCGTCTCTGGGCACCGCCAAAAGACCGAAGGGGTAGGCGTCCCGCAGGTCCTGCTTGGCGGTAAACGGAATCCGGCGGATATCGTCCAGTGTTTTTATATGCCCGCTGCCGGTTATTCCCGCGGCCCTGAGCCGTTCGCGGTAAAATGGTGTTTTCAGCGCGTTTTCAACCTGCTTCCGCAGACTCTGTACCTGGAGGGAACGTAAATCCTCCGCGGAAATCCTCTCCGCCTTAGTGTCCCAGAACAGTATCTCTTTTTCCCGCATAGTTATCCTTATTTCATACTTTCCGTCAGAAGGGGCAGTAGTTCCTCCTGCCAGGATCCGTTTTTGGATACCGTCGCTTTTACCCCGAGGGCTTTGAGCACCTGCCGCTGCTCTTCGGAATCGTTAGAGGTAACGGCAATAATCGGTACCTTGTACCGGGAGGTCACAACTTTCTTGATCAGCTCGTCGCCGTCCATATCGGAGAGTGTCATCCCTGTAACAACCAGGGAAATCTTGCCGGCGTTCACCGCGTCAAGAACTTGTTTACCGCTGTTGCTGCTTTCCACGGGATAGCCGTGTTCAGTCAGAAAGGTTCTCATCAGCTTCCGAAAAAACTCGCTGTTATCGGCGTGAATCACTTTTTTCAAGGCAGCCTCCTCTCATTTTTCTGTGAATCGGAAGCGGAATGTA
>JAISVD010000246.1 GCA_031271875.1 Spirochaetaceae bacterium
CCGGGGAGCCAATCCTGTGCGGGAGCGGTCAGATTGCGGACCGAAGAGAGATACCCCGTGAGTCCCGACGCGATGAGCATGAACGCTGTATATCCCAGAGAGTAGCAGTAATCGGCATCGAAATTCGAGGGGAACGCGCAGCGGCCCTCATACCCGAAAAAGTGGTTATAGGCGCTGAACTTGCCTTTGTAGGTTCCCTTCTTTTTCATTGCTCCGAGCTGGACTTCCACAAGAGAGATCAAAAGTTTTTCGGTTTCAATCCGGGAGACCTGCACATTTCCGTGGGGGTCGCGGTCCATGAGGAGCTGCCGGGCTATCGCTTCGGGAAGAGTGGCGAATGCGCCGGCGGAAGCTTTTGACAGGTTGCTTTCAAGCCATTTTTTCTGCGCATCAAAGGCGGAGAGCGCGTTGAACTCCTCCGCCTTGAGGGACATCAGGTCGTTAAGCTCGGCGATGAGTGTTTTCATCTCCGGAATGAATTCGATAAGCCCCTCGGGGATGATGATCACGCCGAAATTTTCCCCGTTCTCCGCGCGCTTCGCGATGACGCCGCAGATATCCTCGGTGATCTTCCTGAGGGTCATTTTTTCCGCCTCAACCTCTTCAGAGATAAGGCAGATATTGGGCTGCGTCTGGAGCGCGCATTCAAGGGCGATATGGCTCGCGGAGCGGCCCATCACCTTTATGAAGTGCCAGTATTTTTTCGCGCTGTTCGCGTCCCGGCAGATGTTGCCGATTACTTCGGAGTAGGTCTTTGTGGCCGTATCAAACCCGAAGCTTGTTTCTATCATGTCGTTTTTCAGGTCCCCGTCGATGGTCTTGGGTACGCCGATCACCTGCGTTTTCATTCCCGCCGTGACGAAGTGTTCCGCCAGGAGCGCCGCATTGGTGTTCGAGTCGTCCCCGCCGATGATGACCAGAGCGTCAAGTTTCAGCTTTTTCGCGGTAGCCATGGATGCGGCAACCTGCTCGGGGGTTTCGATCTTCGTTCTGCCGGAACCAATAATGTCAAAACCGCCGGTGTTGCGGTATTCATCCATCAGCTTATCCTTGATTTCAACATAGCTGCCTTCGATGAGACCCGAGGGACCACCGCTGAAACCGTACAGCTTTGAATCGGGGTTGCCCTTCTTTATGCCGTCATACAGACCGGCGATGACATTGTGTCCCCCCGGCGCCTGTCCTCCCGAAAGAATAACACCGACGCGGATTTTGTTTGCCACATTGACATTTTTTCCCTTCCCGAAGGTAACGACCGGTTTGCCGTAGGTATTTTTGAACAGTTCCTTCAGTTCATCGTGGTCCGCAATTGCCTTTGTCGGTTTTCCGAATTCCGCGGCAACCGTCTCCGGTTTTTTTGTAAGAATGGCGGGCAGTTTGGGATTGTAAGTGTAACGGGCTTCCTGCAGCGCAGATACTTTCATGGTTCCTCCATTGAGATGTATGTTAACCTTATCAGAATACAAAATATGACAGTCAATGACAAGTGGAGTAGACAGGGCAAAAAATTTATAACTAAAATAAGGAAACTAAAAAGGAAGCGCTGCCGCACACCTCCACCGGCAGCCTTTCTTTTTTTTATTTTGTTATACCTGCCGATTTTTTATCATGCAGACGCCCCTGGAACAGAAACAAAACTTTTTCACATTAATGTAGAAAACAGTTTGCAGAAACCCCACCATGCCCGTGCCAGAATGAACCTTTTCTCGTAATCTTCCTTACAGGATTGCCTGCATTTCTTTTGATCTTCAAGAAAAATGGTTTCACACTCTTTGCCGAAACTGCTGCTGTAAAAAAATGCGTTTACCTCAAAATGGAGGGCAAAGCTCCGGGTATCGATATTGGTCGTTCCGATTGTAACCGCCTTTCCATCCGCCACAATCGATTTTGAATGGATGAAGCCGGGGTAGTGATAAAAACGTATGCCGAAATTCAGCATCTCCCGTATGTACTCCATGGCCGCCGCTTTGACATAAAACTTATCCCATTTATCCGGTACCATGATCCGCACATCGATTCCCGAAAGCGCCGTAATCTTCAGGGCCTCGTAAAAAGCTTCATCCGGAGTAAAATAGGGCGACTGGATATACACGTATTCCCGGGCGCTCATGATAAGCCGGATCATAGCATCCCTGATCTCCGTATTGTGGTCGTTGGGACCGGATGACACGATCTGTATCGGGATATCCTCGTTCCGGGTATTCGGATGATCCGGATCAGGAGAATCCGTAACAGGAAAGAACCGGGCGATTGCGATCTTGTCTTCAAGGGTTTTGTCATCCATGCAGACACTGTACCAATCGATCAGAAAAATAAGCTGGAGATAGTGTACGCTCTTTCCGGTAAGCCGCACATGGGTGTCCCGCCAGAGTACCTTCCTGTAACGGCTCTGGTTTACGTATTCGTCCCCCACATTGAATCCCCCGGTGTACCCGATTTTTCCATCGATCACAACAATTTTTCTGTGGTTCCGATAGTTCATGGAAAATATCATTCCCGCCCGGACAGGAAAAAAAGGCGTCACCTGTCCGCCCGCTTTCTTCAGTCTGTTGAAAAACGATGAAGGGGTGAGGATCGAACCGAAGTCATCATATATAAATCGTACCGAAAGTCCCTCCTTGGCCTTCTGGCAGAGCAGGTCCATGATCCTGCTGCCAATCGCATCATTGCGGAATGTGAAATACTCTATATTGATGCTGTCCTTCGCGTTTTCGATATCTTCGATAAGTCTCGCGAATTTATCCTTTCCCCAGAGGAACATATCCACCGTGTTATTGAGGGTTATAGGGCTGTTCCCCAGCAGGATGTTCAGGTTTATAAGCGAACCGAATTCGGTAAGCAGCGGATGGGTATTGCCCTCAATTTCCCGTTTCACATACTCCATCTGTGTCTCAAGATGCTGACTGAGGTTCCTGCCGATAAACGCCTTTGCTTTTGTCATCTTTTTTGTTTTGGTAAAAAAATGGCCGCTAAAAAGAACGTACAGCGCTATTCCTATAACGGGAAGAAAAACCAGCGTCAGCAGCCAGGCAAAGCGCCGGGAAGATTCCTGCCGTTCAAAAAAGAGAATGAACAGTATGAGGATAAAATTGAGTGTATAAAATAGAAGAAACAACACATTGGAAACAGTGGACATGAAACTCTCCCTGACTTTTTGTCTTCCCTCGGATCAGAACAGCGGAGTATCTGAGGCTCGATTATACCGTTGAAGATTGCCGAACAATTCCAGTATACTATATTCTCCGGGTTTTATCTAACATATAGAAGCTTTTTTCAAAATTTCAGTTTGAGTATTTTTATACAGAATATCGAGGCGCTATTTTTATTCGTTTCCGGTATAATCATAAGCAAGATTATAGTACACAGTACGCATACTACTGCTTTTACCGGATCATGTATCACTGAAATATATATCCCCATTAAACAACTTTTGCCAGATTCACCAATTCCATCAGGAGAAAAAGTCTCGCAAGTTTATCCCTTTTAAGGGTATGGCGGAATATCCGGTCATGAATCTCAGTTACTGTGAGGGCTTCAGATTTTATAAAAGATTTTATTGCAGGATCCTGTCCCCAATGAATCAGAGAAATAGTGTGCGGTTCTATTTCCAACGCAGTAATTCCATGCCTGCCAGTAGCGCATCCGGAATTGAAAAGGCATGGAACCAAAAAAGGATTTGTACTATACAGATTTCTGGAAAGATAGGTGTTTTTCTTTTTCTTCACAAGATGTTCCAGCTTCCACCTGATGCTGTCGTACTTTGACAGAGATTCAAAAAGCGGCCGATGCGTATGTCCTATAATAGTCAGAATCCCCAGACGGCGGGCAGCTTGATAAAAAAGTTTTTCCGTAGAAAAAGACCGCTTGGAACTTTCTGATACACTGCTGTTTTTTATCGATAAAGGTTTAAGCAGATATTTGACAATATATTCAGAAAGGTATCCGTACTTCAGAAAAAAGTCGGAAGACTGATGTCCATGGAGCATAAAGATTTTTTTACCTGCCAGGTTAAGTACAAAACCATCATGCAGAGGAAAGGGATAATCATGTTCATTTAATAACGCCAGATCATGATTTCCCGCTATTTTTATCAAACGTTTTTCTTGATGAAAATCATGGAATATACCAAAAAGTTTATCCCAAGCCAAACGGATATCCGGATAAGAGAATTTATTAAGATCCTCAATATCGCCGTTTAGAATCAAAGAATAATCATTCTGTAGATAATAATATAATAATGATTCAATAAGATATTTGTTATGCCGAAGATCATCCTTTGGTCCGCCGTCTCCCAAATGGAGATCGCTGAGGATCACATACTTTTTATTTTTATCCGCTGTCTCGCACGGAACATGATTGATCAAATATTTATACGATTGAAAAAACTCTTCAAATCTCATTATTACAAATCCTGTAAAACATAATTGTCAAAATGTTTCAATCTTCATGCCGAATGAGATTCAGTATGTTTTTCTGGACCAATTGATATGGATTCTTTTCCTGTCAACTGCATAATAAACCGATCCAGGGTTTCATGAAGTTCCGAGGTGGAATCTTCTATATTAAATCCCGGAGGAAGAATGCGCGGCATCTGGTAAGCGGAAAGGTTTGCCAAAAAACGTGTCATCGCTGGTCCGACACATTCCACAAAACACCATTCTCCAAGTCCTGATTCTTTCAGCATTCTGGCATTGAGTATTTGTTCATACTGATTTTCCTCCGGAATGGACAGTACGGGTTTGCGGAGAACAAGCGCTTCCGATAAGGTTTGATGTCCGGCATTGCTGATTACAGCTAAACAACAGTTCATATCACGCTCAAAATCACCATCAGGATTCGGATAAACGACAAAAGGAATATCACAATAGGATTGCAGTTGAGTCAAAACCTTTTCCCTGATAGCGCTCTTGATATTCACCAGGATAAAATTTCCATTTACTTTCTGCTGCTGTAAAAGTCCTCTGCGGATAACCGGTCCTGTATCGCCATGATAAAAGGATATGTGAATACATTTATTGTATGGTCCTTCCATAAGAAAAGCAGCAGCCGCAGCCAACCATGAAATAGGATTGACAGAAATATGCTTTCTGTCAATTCCGGGATGATTCATTTGTATAACTGGTATTCCCGCCAAACGGGCTGCCCAGGGAAGATATGGTTCAAAGTCTGATATTACTACATCGATACGTAACTTCCTGAGATATTTTGATAATGCCATAACAGTCTGTGGAAAAGACACAATATTTACCATGGATGAAATAAATGTTTTTGCCAGTTGTATCTTATTCATGTTCCGTATAAATGTAAAATAAGGTATACAACGAAAGATTTTTCCCGGAATCCGTTTTTTTAAAAAATCAATCATTGTGAATGGAATAAAATAATATACTCTATATTTCTTTTCAAGATATGGGGACAAGGCAGCCATTCGTGAAGCATGACCGAATCCCTCTCCGGCACAGGAATAAGCAATTTTCATATATTCTCCTTCCCGGTCTCCTGACCACAACATATGACAAGTTATAGCCTTCCCCTGTCGATGATTTCTCCAGGGTACTTTATTTACCGCTCTCTGATTAACTTTTTGTCAGTAGAGAAGTATAGAAGCAGTATGAAAACAAAATGTTAATATATTATAAATTATACGTTAAAAATCGATTAAATCCATTAAATCTGGACATGCCCAGGGAGAACGTATATAAATCAAAGAGGAGGAGTTCGAGGTAGTCATCAGGTCAAGATATCTGTTTAATCCTTTTTGTCACACTCTGGATTTCCGTCAATACTTGCTTTGAATTGTTCCCCCCATTGCCGCATCGCGTCGTGAATGGACTTGAGACTCAGGCCCAACTCGGTTAAGGAATACTCAACCTTCGGCGGGACTTCCGCATAGACTTTCCGGTTGACAAGACCGTTTTCTTCCATAATACGAAGATGATCGGTCAGTACTTTCTGTGATATCCCGTCCAGCCCTTTTTTCAGTTCGCCAAAACGTTTGGTTCCGGTCAATAAGTTGCGGACAATCAGCACCTTCCAGCGGTCGCCCATCATCAGCAGGGCGGTTTCAACCGGACAGGCGGGTATATTAAAGCGTTTCAACATAAAACCTCCTCTCATGCGCCGCGTGAGCGGCGGCGTTTATCGAACATGAAACGAAGTTTCATGTTCTCTTCCAATAGTTACCAAAAAGATACTACAGTACTTATTTGATACTACTGCTTAAAATAACTCTTGCTTGACATTTGATACTTGCGGTCTTATTATAACTATAAAGGCTGATTAAACGCAAGCCGGGAACTTTTTTGAGGTTCCTCATTTAT
>JAISVD010000084.1 GCA_031271875.1 Spirochaetaceae bacterium
GCGTATCTTTCCTCAAGTTCCGAATCCGAAGCGTCCCAGGAGTCCGATTCCATACAGGCTTCCTACTTTACCCACGCCCTCGTGACCGGACTCCGCGGCGCCGCTGATGCTTCCGGTGACGGCAAGGTCTCCCTGAATGAGCTGTATCACTACGCCTATAATGAAACCCTTGCCCGGACGGAATTCAGCGTGGCCGGGCCCCAGCACCCTTCATACAATTTTACTCTGGTCGGATCCGGTGACCTGGTTATGACCGATATCGCTGCGGGCGACGCGGTACTCATCCTTGATTCCGTTCAGGACGGAAAGTTCTTTGTGCGGACCACCGGCGGCACCCTTGTTGCCGAAGTGAACAAGGTTTTCGGGACCTCCATGGCTCTGGCGCTTCCTGCGGGCAAATATGTGGTGTCCTGTGTGACCGCCGGATGGACAGCCCAGTGCACTATTCAGCTCAAATCGGGAGAGCGGTTCAGGCTTGAGCGTTCCGATTTTACCGAGATTATCCCTGAAACAACAAGACGCCGGGGTACCGGTGATGAGGCCGCTGCTGAGGAGATTTCCGCTGAAGAGACCGGTACTGAGGAAACCGAAGACCGGTGGACGCCGTTCTATATCAGCCTTGTTCCCGGCGTGTCCTTTCCCTGGGGAGGAAACTACAGCGCCAATATATCCGCAAGTCTTTTGGCGGGAAGGAACAACAATATTACCGGTATTCAGGCAAACGGATTCTACGGGCATATCACAGGGAACCTTTCTGGCGTGCAGGCTTCCGGGTTCATGTCCATAATCGACGGAAAGGTAACCGGTGTACAGACTTCCGGGTTTATGAATATTGCCAGGGGCGAAGGTGTTGTTGGTATTCAGGATGCGGGATTCCTGAATATCAACAACGGATATATCCACGGAGTGCAAGCCGCAGGTTTTATGAATATCAATAATGGCGGGTTCATCGGTATCCAGGGCGCGGGATTCATGACTATCATGCAGGGCCACGGTAAGGGAGTCCAGGCGGCGGGATTTCTCAATATTGCGGACAGGCTTGACGGAGTCCAGCTTGGTATAATCAACGTTGCGAATGAACTCAATGGCGCGCCGATAGGGTTCCTGAACTTTATCAAAGGCGGAATCTGTTCTCCCGCAGTATATGTTGATTCCCTGAAGAACCTGTTCCTTCAGTATCAGGGCGGTACAGAGTGGTTCTATACGTTCTATTTTGTCGGTACTCCCTGGGATTTCAAGTTTGACGAACTTGTCTACGGCGGCGGTTTCGGCGCCCGGCTGAAGCTGGGACGGATGCTCTCGTTTGATTTCGATATCAGTACTAAACAATATCTGAATATCGCAAAGATAGAGGAACTCCATTCGAAGGATCAGAAAATCCGGTGGGAAGATATCGGTTCTCAGACGATTCCGGGTGCGCGGGTTTCATTGAATGTGTCCCTGTTCAAGCGCCTCAGTGTCTTCTGCGGCGTCAGCGCGGATCTGATCGTTGAAGGATATAACGACAAGTATCCTGCGTATAAAGGCCCCAATGCTTCGTTCACTGTAAACGATACGACCTGTAAACTGTATCCCACGTTCTTCGCAGGACTGAAATTCTAGGGGCATACAGAAAGGTTTCAGGAGGATTTTCTGTATCGCATATAAACCAACCTTGGCAGCCGGTATGTATAAGAGCGCCGGCTGCCATTCTGTTCTCCGCCGATTGCTCAACTCTTCTTTTATCAGGTATACTTTATTACTATGAAACATATTGCACAGCTTACAGTACGTTCGTATGAATGTGACTCCTATGGTCATGTGAACAATGCAGTCTATCTCAATTATCTCGAATACGGACGGATGGAATTCCTTCATGCGATCAACTTTGATTATAAGGGGATCGTTGCCGCCGGATATTATCTGTATGTGACCCATATCGATATTTATTACAAGGCTTCCGCTGTCCTGGATGATGAACTGCTGGTTGAAGTCGAACCGGTTAAGCTCAAGAAACTTTCCGGTCAGTTTCATCAGCGGATTCTGAAAAAAGACGGAACCCTCTGCGCCGAAGCCGATGTCACCTGGGCCTGTGTCAGTTCAGGCGGCCGTCCGTCAAAAATTCCGGACGAGTTCATGGTGACAGGATTGTTCCCCGATAAAGAGGAATAGAAACTATACCTATGTTTGAAGTTGAAGCTGAAATGACGGAACCCATACGTGCTCTGCTCGTGGGCGCGGCGTCCAGAGACGCTATGTCCAGAGACGCCGCGACCCGAAATGCCGCGTCTTGTGACGCAGCGTCCCGGGATTTGAGGGAACTGCGGGGACTTACGGATACCCTTGGTTTTGAGACCGCCGGTTCCGTTCTGCTCACGAAAACCGTTCCCTCCCCGCAATACGGTATCGGCACCGGAAAGGCTGCGGAGATATCCGATCTCGCCTCCCGCTGCGAAGCGGACTGCATACTGTTTGATTTTGAGATATCCCCGACCCAGCAGCGGAACTGGGAAAAACTGACCGGACTTCCGGTGTATGACAGGCAGGAGGTCATCCTGCGTATCTTCTCCGCCAGAGCCCGGACAAAGGAAGCTGTTCTTCAGGTTGAACTGGCGAAACTTTCCTATTCCCTTCCCCGGCTTGCTCATACCTACGGAGATATGGCGCGGCAGCGGGGCGGCAGTTACGGGTCAAAGGGTTCCGGGGAGACCCAGCTTGAGCTTGACCGCCGGGCGGTTATGGACAGAATTGCCGCAATAAAAAAGGAGCTGAAGAAGGTTTCCCGGGAGCGGGCGACCCTGCGCAAGAGGCGGGGCAAGGTGCCTGTTCCCTCCTGCGCTCTTGTGGGTTATACCAACGCGGGGAAATCCAGCCTCCTGAATGCGCTCACCGGCGCTTCCGTGCTTGTTGAGGACAAGCTTTTTGCGACCCTTGACCCCACAACGAGGCGGCTCGAATTCGCAGGGGGCGGTGAAATCCTCTTGACCGATACCGTGGGTTTTATCAGCAGCCTTCCGCACACCCTCGTCGATGCCTTTCACGCGACCCTTGAGGAGGCGGTTCTGGCCGATCTCATTCTGCTGGTGGTGGATATATCCGATCCCGCCTGCAGGGAGCAGTACCGGACGACCATTGAGGTTCTGGAGGAGATAGGCGCAGCTGAAAATCCCCGTATTATTGTCCTGAATAAAATCGATGCCCTTGATACTACTGTATTCGGTTCCGATCCTCCGGAACGTTTTCCTGCGGAACTCGTTCCGCGTGCCGTCCGTGTGAGCGCAAAAACCGGTGAAGGCTTTGATCAGCTCATAGCGGAGATAACCGCTGCTCTTCTGGGTGATGAAAAGGAGTACCTGCTTCCGTCAGAACGCAGCGATCTTGCGGCTCTGGTTCGGAGGAGCGGGTCGGTTCTGGAGGAGCGCTGGGACGATAACGGTATTTATATGAAAGCCCGTATCTCGGGACGTACAGCGGCGCTGCTCCGGGAATTTCTGCTTTCCTGAAGGATTGTTTTTTTTCCCTCAAACTTACTGAAAATCCAGCTCCTGCTGTCCCGAGGGCGGTTCCCACCTCCATATACTGCGGTTTTCGCTTCTGAAATTGAGTCCCGCCTTTCGCGCCTGTGAGTGCTGCATCTGCTTTTTTATCCGGTAGAGTTTTCCGTCTTTCAGGAGCCGCGCGCCGGTCTGTCTGAAACAGAACGAGATGTTCCGGGAGACGCACTGTTCCTTGAGATCAAGCACCCAGCGGTAATCGCATATCCGCGCTTCCGGGCCGGATTCTCCCCCAACAAGGACCTCCTGAACGGTAAAATCATTCCGGTCAAGCCAGGGTTCAAGGTGTATCGGGCCCAGAAGTGGTTCGCATACGATGCTTTTATATTTCGCAGGCACCGAACTGAATATGGGGAGCCGGTAATCGGCCCTGTCCTGATTTTCCACGGTACAGCAGAGATGAACATTATCGTAACCCTCTCCCCAGTCATCCGGGGCGCAGGCGGCGAAACGGTCTATCCGTTTTGTGATAAAGAAAAAGCAGATATCCCTGCGGAGCTTCATCATCTGCCACGCTTCAATGCGCCACTCGTCGGCATCGTCCAGCAGAAAGTCCGAAGTGAAGCAGGTATATACCGTGCTCCCCGGCGGAACCGTGTATTCTCCGTTCCGTTTCTTCCGCAGGGGAAGGCCGAAATTTGCCGTTTTCTTTACCTCGGATGGGTCTCTTCCGTTCCGGTCGTCGATACGGTATACATAACAGTGGGCACATCCGGCGCTCAGTTTATGGCAGCCGTGCCAGGGATTCCATAATACAGACATAACAACAGGAGGCAGTATAGCACAGAGGGTGTCATTGTTGCAGCTCCCTTTTCATAGTATATGCACAGGAAACAGGGCTGTTTTTCCGCTATTTCTCCGGAGTTGCATGTTCATAGAAACCTGTAGTATTCTGAATATTATGGAATATATATCTCATGCTGAAGAAGAGAAAACCGCCTCCGAAGATATCGCGGCGGTTTTTGACAGGGATTACTATTACCGGGGAGCTGATCTGGGATGGTATGACGGTACGGTCAGAGTGTGGGCCCCCGCCGCCTCCGGGATGAATCTGCTTATATACGATGATATGTTGGGAGCGGAATCCGATTTTTACGCTCCCGTAAAATCCATGGATGGGCCGGTACACGGGAACCGGGTTCCCATGGTCAGGCGGGAACAGGGAATCTGGCTGGGCAAGGTTCCTGAGGGCAGCTATTATATGTATGAGATCGACAACAGCGGTGTTGTGTATCGGGTCTGCGATATCTACGCGGCTGCGGCATCTCCCGATTCTGTTGCGGCCCTGGCGGCGGATATCAACTCTCCCGATTCCGGGGCAGTGCCTGCGGGGTGGGGAAGTTATACAAACCCCTTTGGAAATGCTGATCCCAAAGGGATTGCTCATCCTGAAAGGATGAGGGAGAGAAACAGAAAACGGTATACAGAGGCGGTTATCTTCGAGATGCATATACGGGACTGGTCCCGCGCTTTTTTCCCCGGAAGCACCGGAAAATTCGCCGACATCACTGCGGCTCTGGGCGGCTGTATTCCCCCTGGCAATGGTTTTGGGGACGGGACTTCCTTCGGCGCATATCTGAAAGACCTCGGCGTTACCCATGTACAGCTTCTGCCGGTTTTTGATTACGCCCAGAAGAATTCCGATCCCTCCTATAATTGGGGATACAATCCCTATCACTACAATGTTCCCGAAGGCCGGTATGTCAATGGGCACGAAAAGGGCGCCGAAAATGCCGTGTTCCAGATGCGGGAGATGGTGCAGGCGTTCCATAATGCGGGGATTGCGGTAATCATGGATGTCGTCTACAACCATACCAGCGGAACCGGTGCGGAATCCCTGTATGACATGACGGTTCCCGGATACTATTACCGGCCGGGTTCCAACGGCAGCGGTACGGGTAACGAAACCGCCTCCAACGCACAGATGTTCCGCAAGTATATGATCGATTCCCTTGTCCACTGGATGAGGGATTACCACATAAACGGTTTCCGCTTTGATCTGATGGGCCTTCACGAGACAGATACTATGAAGGATATCTACAATGCCCTGAAAAAGATCGATCCCAACGTAATGGTCTACGGCGAACCCTGGACCGGCGGACCAGCCGCTGTTATCCATGGGGTTACAAAAGAGGTGATCGATGATTGTACAGACAACCTTGCGGAAAACGGCGTCGCCTGTTTCAATGATGATTTCAGGAACGCCGTCAAAGGTTCCGATTTCGGCTGCTTTGGGCTTGGATCGGTACAGGGCGCGTACGGTGACGATGCGCTCATTACCGGACTCTGCGGTTCCCACAGATCCGCCGGAGGTTTTACCGGAGTAATCGGCCGTTCGGTCAATTATGTTGAGTGCCACGACAACTATACCCTGGCGGATAAACTGTCCATATCCCTGATCCGCTCCCGCTCTTCCGTCTGCGGAAGCGGCCAAAGTGACTGGCAAAACCCGGAGCTTTTTTCCCCGGATGAGCAGCGTATGCTCAAGGCTGAAAACACCCTTGCCGCCGCTTTCGTGTTCCTTGCTCAGGGTACGCCATTCATAAACGGCGGACAGGAATTTCTCCGGACGAAAAAGGGTGATGAAAACAGTTATATGTCCGGTGACGATATCAACGGAATCGATCTTTCATTCGTGAAAAAATACGGCGATGTCCGTGCCGTTTATAAGGGCCTCATCGCGCTCAGACAATCCGCTCCGGCATTCACTGCGGGAAAGGATGTGCAGGCCGTCCGCGTTGCCGATGGAGTTATCAGGTACACAGCCGATAATTACCTCGTTTATTTCAACGCCACAGCAGACAGCGTACCGGCGGATACCGGCGGATATGCAATGCACGTTTCCGTTGAAACCGGAACGGTTCTTGAATCCACTGATATTCCCGCATCGGTTCCCGCAAAGGGGTTTATTGTTCTCAGGAGATAACTCGTGTGGGGCTGCCCGGACAGTATTTTTGGGAAGCCCCTCTTCGTTTTTATCCCCTCTGCCGGGGATACTCCGTATTTTCCGGTTTCAGATTCAGCAGAACCTCATTCAGGTATTTCCGGGCTTCCCACTGGGTTATACCGAGGTTGTGATCAAGATAGTTGCCGCACTGTTTCGGCTGAGCGGCGGGAACAGCTCCTGAGAAGCCGGTAATATATGTAAATGTGTCGGTGATAATACCGGCAATATCCTCCGCTTCAAGGTCGCCCTTGAAGATAACATACATCCCTGTACGGCAGCCCATAGGGCCCACATAGATGGTCTTTTCGGCCCATACGGGATGGTCTCTGAGATATACAGCCATCAGGTGTTCAAGGGTGTGCATCACGGATGTGTCCATGACAGGCTCCCTGTTCGGTTCCTTCATCCTGATGTCGAAGGTGGTTACACTATCGCCGCCCACCATATCTTTACGGGAAACATATATTCCCCTGAGCAGCAGATCATGGTCAATACCAAAGCTGGTTACATCCATAGTTTATTTCCTCCGGAAAAAGAGAGCGTATCGTTTCCTCCGGTAATTATAGCATAAAACAAAGGCGATAGGCACTGCCGGTACGGCTTCGACGAATAGTACTTAACCTATAGGTTCACTGACTTATCAAAACGGCACAATTGCGGTATTATTCAGGAAAGGATGGGATATATGGATGCTGGAAAGCATTTTCAGTTTGTAGAAAAACGTATTTCTCCTGAAGAAGCTTTTACCAGAATTATTTCCGGTATTTCATCTCTCCAAAAAGAGTTACCCCCTTATTATATAACTGAAAATGAAAGTATATATAATGATGACTGCCTGGAAGTTTTATCCCGCATACCGGAAGATTCTATCGATATGATATTTGCGGATCCTCCCTATATGTTATCAAATAACGGCTTTACCTGCCAAAATGGCAGGATGGTCAATGTAAATAAAGGCAAATGGGATAAAAGTAACGGATTTGAAAATGATATCATTTTTCATAATGAATGGATAGCCGCCTGTCGGCGTATTTTAAAACCCGAAGGTACAATCTGGATCAGCGGGACATACCATAGTATTTATCAATGCGGATATCTGCTTCAAAAAAATGATTTTCATATATTAAACGATATAGCGTGGTTTAAACCGAATGCATCGCCGAATTTAAGTTGCAGATTTTTTACGGCCTCCCATGAAACGTTATTATGGGCCAGAAAAGATAAAAAGGCAAAGTATACGTTTAATTACGAGCACATGAAGCATGGCAATTTCCCTGAAGATAAATTGAAAAAAGAGAATATGCAAATGCGTTCCGTATGGTCTATCCCGACAACGCCTAAACAGGAAAAAGAGTACGGAAAACATCCGACTCAAAAGCCAGTATCACTGCTGACAAGAATAGTTACCGCTTCAACCAAGCCCGGAGATATCGTACTCGATCCATTTAACGGAGGGGGACAACCGGAGTTGCCTGTAAAAGCGCAGGAGAAAGATATTACATAGGCATAGAAATAGATACATCATTTTGCGCGTTAACGGAAAAGAAATTAAAAGAATAATGATAAGGATGTAAAGGTTTTTTCGCTCAGTGAATTCATACAATGGGCAAATCTGACTTTTCGATAGATGTGCTCTTCCCGTCAATCGTGGCATCGCTGTAATATCATACATCCCCCGCCCTGTACATTATACCGAACGTATCATGCCTTTACCGGCTGACTTCACTTTTTCATCGCCCTGTGGTATAGTCTGTAGTCAGAGGGAATGGCAATGTCAAAAGAAATTATATCGGTTCCCGGGGTGCCGGCGCCCATAGGGCCCTATTCAGCCGCAATCCGGAGCGGTAATACGCTTTTTCTGTCGGGCCAGCTTGGTCTTGATTCCGTTACCGGAGAGCTTGTTTCGTCTTCCATTATCATGCAGGCACAGCAGGCGATGGCCAATATACGGCTGCTCCTCCGTGCCGCAGGAGCGGATATGGACGCGATTGTTAAAACAACAATCTACCTCACCGATATCAATAATTTTCCCTCTGTGAACGAAGTTTATGCCTCCTGCTTTACCGGTTCCTATCCGGCAAGGACTACTGTAGAGGTTTCCCGGCTGCCGAAAGGGGCCCTTGTGGAGATTGAGGCTGTCGCAGCGCTATAAAAGCCTCTGTGAGATTTTGAAATTGCCGCAATACAATTAAATTGACAAGATAAGGAAGTTTTCTATGTTCCGTATCATGCAGCGTTTTTTACTGCCCTTCATATGTGTCCTCTTTGTCATATCCTGTGTCACCACACCTTCTCCAAAGGCGCCTGATTCTGTAGGCGCTGGTTCTTCTCAAATCGGGGATTCGGGAAAAAAGGAGACCGTAAAAGAGCCGGATATCCTGCCGGAGGTCTTTCAGGAGTGGTTCGGTATAGGGATGGGGCAGAATATCGCCCGGGTTTTTCCCGTTCTTGTAAAAACGGTTTCTCCGGGCGGTTCCATGCTTGAGGAGACCTCCGGTGAAGGAAACGCTTCCTATCTGTCCCGGGGTATTTTTCCCCCTGTTCCGGGCCGGGAGGAAATAGAGCTTGAATCCCTTGGGATGAAGCTCCTTCGCAGGACGGAATTTTACGGCAGACTGGCTCGGCCCGATACGCTGATCGTTGTGGTCCTTGAGACGGAGGAGCTTAACTCCTTCTCCTCCGGTAATGGGATTATTCTGGTGACCAGGGGACTTCTCGACTGCGCAAAAGACGAAGCCCAGCGGGCGGCAATCCTCGCGCACGAGATAGCTCATCACATGGCGGGGGATCCCCTGGCTCCTGTGGACGAGAATGCGCTTGCGGCCTGCTTCGGCGGCGTGATCCCAGCGGAAGGTGATTTCACCAGGGCTCTTGACTCTGATCCCGATATCAGAAAAAAAGCGAACGAGATGCTTCTGGCGTCGCTTTTTCTTGTAATGGACAGCGGGTACGGGGAGGATGCTGAATGTGAGGCCGATAACAATGCTGTGACTATACTTGAAAAGGGCGGTTATAAACGGAGCGCCTACACCGGGCTGCTGCAGAACATACAGGCCGCATATACGCCCCAGCGCCCGGACATGGCGACAACCCATCCCTCTCCCGAAGTGCGTCTGGCGAACCTCGGGAACCGCTGAATACGTCTTGATGACGGTTGCTGACACGGTCAAGTCTGGCGACTTGACATATTCAGTGTTTCCTTTGGTGTGAAATAAAAAAAGCTCTGAAAACGGTCACTATCGGATAAAAACTTCCGAAAATTTCACATTTTTTTATTTTATTGTTGCATACTATGTAGTTTTATGACATAGTTTACGTTATAATAAAGAATGTGGAGATTATTACAGATGGTTAGAGATCAGACGAGACTTATTGAGTATCAGAAACAGATACTGCTCGGTATTTTTTTTGTGGCTGTGATATTTCTCGGTGGAAAAATTCTTGTTGAAAAGTTTATGCGCATCTCCGTTTCCATTGATGCAAAAACAATGGAAGAGACTTCAATTTTAATACAGACACCGGGAATATCGCCAGTTGAACCCCAGCAATTTCATTCAACGGCCGTCAAACTCGCGAAGCAGCCCGACAGGGGCCTTTTACTCTACCGTGCGGAAGAAGCGCGGGACGATGTTGTATGGTTTTATACGCATATTACAGGGAACCAGAACATCACGCTGCTTATTCTCGAATATGCCAGCCGGAATGATATTCCGCCTTCTCTCGCGTTTTCGCTTGCCTGGGAGGAGAGCCGCTATCAGCCCAGAGCCGTAAACCACAACGCCGCTTCAATCGACAGGGGACTCTTTCAGCTCAACAACAAGTCTTTCCCCTATCTGACGGAGCGGGAATTCTTTGATCCCGAAATCAGCGCAAGATACGGTCTGCAGCACCTGAGTTTCTGTCTGGAAACCGCGGGAAACGAGGTCTCGGCTCTGGCGATGTATAATGCCGGTACGACCAAGGTCAGAAACAATAATACCCCTTACCGTACCCTGGATTATGTGTCCCGCATCCTCGCTTACAGGGAGGGGCTTGACGATCTCTTTGAAACTGAAGTCGCAGGCCGTTACCGGATAGAACCCGAAGCCGGCTCCGTGGCAGCTGTTGCCCTGCTCAACTGAGGCTGGCGTTTTCGGAGAGAGAGGGTTTTGTCTCCCTGCGGGGTCCCAGAACGAGGCGGTTCCGCCGCCGGTCGCCGGTACGGATAAAAAGCCTTTGTCTGTCCGGAGCCTCCTCGCAGATTCCTGTACCCTCGTACTGATACACCGACCATCCTTCAGGATACCATATATCGGGGACATATATTTCCGTGGTCATCATTTCCCTGTCTTCCGGTTCCGTCGTCTGTTCCGGAGCGGCCGCCTGTTTGGCGGGGCGGCTTTCCCATTCAAATGTGAACAGCCGGCTCCGGCGGTCAAATATCATTGCCAGGGGCATTCCGGCGGTTGCCATCGCGTATGGACGGCAGAACCCTTTCACACCGCGCCCCGAGCCGGTATCCGCGTTGTAAATCGAAAGGTCTTCTCCGTTCCAGCCGTCTCCCCGTTCGTGGGTATTTGAGGCCGAGTAATTCCATAGGGTTGAAGGCAGCAGCAGTCTGTCGATGGCGTCATAGTAGAGTGAAAGCGCCTCCTCCTGCTGGCGGTAATCTCCGGATGTGAATGATTTTCCCCCATCCAGATCAAAGGGCACACCGAATTCTCCCAGAAAAGCGGGGATTTTCTCCGCCCTGATCGGTGCAGAAAGGGCTCCCAGCTGTTCTGTAAAACTCCGGGCGGATGCCTTTTTTCCGATTACCAATTTGTAACTGGCGCTGTCTATCGTAAACGATGGCAGCCATTTTTTGAGAAGCAGCGTCTTCCCGTCATACCAGTGAAAGGCATCGGCGATGGAGTATCCGGCCATATCCGTGTCTGCGGCCCAGCTTGCCCGCTCCGCCATCGGGACGCCCTCGACAAAAAAGATATACTGTCCGTGTTTTTTTCCGAGTTCGTTGATGTATCTCTTCTGAAAAGGTTTGAGAAAATCCGCAGCGAAATCAACCTTTTTCCCCTGAAATGTCTCAAAATAATCGTGCTGTTTCAGAATCGGCTTTTCGTCCTCTTTCGCCCAGACCCCGGCGATCTTCCATGGACACTCGAACCCTTCCCGGAACAGGGATGCCCCGCCGGAATTTACCGGCACCCGGCCTGAGTACACGATGCCTGTGGGGGAGAGAAAGAACTTCCTGAATTTCGTTGGGTATCCCGATGCCGCTGTCATGGCTTCAAAGGGTGTGCATGTCACCCCCGAAGGTGAGTGTACCAGTCCCGGTTTTGCGAGGTCATGAGTGCCGATAAAACCCCGGTGTGGTTCATTCAGCGTACCGAACCCGGCGACAGCGGCGCAGTCCTTTATCCTCCGGGCGGTATGCTTCATCGCCTCAATAAAATGTCCCTGAAGGTAATCCTGTATGGGCTCCCCTTCAACCATCATCGTCGGGGCAAAAGTATTTCCTCCAAAAAAGAGGGTAAACATGGTAGCGCAGGCATAACGTGCATAGTTGAGGCCCCACTGCATCCGGGGCTTTGCAGTACCCGTGTCTCCATGGGTGATGGCGGCCCCTGTAATGGAGAGGCGTCCCAGATCAAACCCCGCCGCCTGGAGCGTCCATGCCGGTGCCCCGTCGCCGCCGGTCCACCGGGACCACACATCCTGATGGGGATCGATGAAAACGGCGATTCCGTATTCTTCCGCTTTTTTGAGCATCCGGCGCAGATAGGAGAGATACTCTTCGTCATAGATACCGGGACCCGCGTGCTCTACCGCTTCCCAGGTGATACACCAGCGCAGAAAAGTGAACCCCCATGCGGAGAGCCGTTTGAAATGCCCGTCAGCGTCCTCCTCGGGAAAGGGACGTCCGGCAAAGGAGACTTCTGTCAGGTTTTCGAGATTTCCGGGACGCCAGGTTTCACCCGGCGGCGCTGCGGGAACTTTGCTGTCGCCTCCAAGATTGCAGCCCCTGAGCAGCACACAACGTCCCTGTCTGTCTCTGAACCATATCCCGTCTGTCGTATATACAGGCAGCGCTTTCATTTTTCACTCCTCTATAAAACTGTCCATCCTTGTTAATCTATGGTTACATCTATGACCGCAATTGCAAAACTTTCTCAGTTTTGCAATTGCCTCGTCTTATTTTTTTTACGGACAACTGTTTCAGGATAAGGTCTCTCCGCTCAGGATATAAAACAAGCTGTCCGTAAAACGTTCCCGTTCGGGACAGCTGGTATTTGATTAAACAGTTCAGAAATTTCTACATCAGAGGCTGGGAATGACCCAGGTATATTCCATCAGGAACGGAGGTATATAAATAGTTTTAACGGACAAACAGCTACTCTGTCAGGATTCTGATCACTTCAGCCTTATCGCTGGTATTCAGAATCTCCTGGCGTTTTTCAGCGCTTTTAAAAAGCAGACTTACTTCAGCCAGAAACTGAAGATGGGGTCCTGTTTTTTTCACCGGTGACAGTGTCATAATGAAAATCCGGCAGGGCTCCTGGTCCAGAGAATCAAAATCAACAGGAGTATCGGAGATTCCGATGCAGGCAACCAGATCGTCAACAGTATCCGTCTTCCCGTGGGGAATCGCGATTCCGTGTTTCATTCCGGTGGACATTTTACGTTCGCGGTCGAGTACACTGGCCTTTGCGACCTCTTTATCGTGTACCTTTCCTGCTTTCACGAGTACCCCCAGCATCTCATCAATGATCTCTTCTTTTGTGGTCCCCTTGAGATGGAGCTCTACTGTATCCGTTGTTAAAACAGTTCTTAAGTTCATGAACTTAAGTGTACGGTTCATTACTGGAAAAGTCAAGGATTTTTCTTTAGAATGTTATCTATGAAGAGACAGCAGAAAATCGATGCGGAACTGTTCCGGTGCGCGAAGGTTGCGGGGCAGCAGGGACAGGATGTCACGGCACAGGTTGCCGCGTGTTTCGCGGGGTTCCACCGCGATCTGGGAGGGCTTCCCGAAAAACTTCTGGGGTACTGGAAAAAGACCTGTACAGCTTCCCCATCTGTGGGCGGACGTCTTTCCGATGAACATATAATCTGGCTCGCTGCCCTGTCGGAATTCCTTTCCGGTGATGGGAGCGCCGGGGATGGTTTTTCCCGGGAGGATTGGGACGCGATTTTTGAGGCCGTAAACAGCGAGGCTGATACGCTTCCCATTGAAACGCTTTCATCGCTGCTGTCGGTTATTGTGGAACGCGGAATGTTCGGCTGAAGTATTCCTTATAAATCCCCGGTATGCGGATTTACATTTTCTTGCGTTTTGTTCATTTTTTTCTTGCGTTTTTGGAAAAGTATGGTATAGTTATAAGTGTAAGGATGACATTGTGTCAGGAGACATGAATCGTGCAGGAAAACCTGCCTATGGATTTGACAGAAGGAAAGGTGCTGTCAATGGCATGTATATGAAATAAGGAGGACCTTATGGAAGCTCCGCCTGACTGTTTTGGGCCGTTTAAGGCCCGGAAAAATAATAATTCCTTTCATTCTGTTCCGCAATAGACAGAAGAATTTTGTGAATGACCGTTTACACACTGATGAAACACAGTGAAGTAGGGTCAGTAAAAGCCGACGAGAGGTCGGCTTTCTTTTTTTAAATAGAAGCGATAAAGACATATATCTATCTATAATATTGCCCTGTACACCGA
>JAISVD010000111.1 GCA_031271875.1 Spirochaetaceae bacterium
CATTGTATCTTATAACGATGATTATTCCAAAAAATTTGAGCCAATTTCAAATGCAGCGCTTGAGCGTATAAGAGAACTGACGAAAAATGACACGTGGTGAAATTTGGTGGGCACAATTCGGAATCCCCTATGGCAGTGAAATTGATTATACTCGCCCTGTATTAATTGTACAGAATGATTGTTTTAATGATAGTAAAATAAAAACTATTGTTATATTGCCTTTGACAACAAATTTACGTTTATTTCGTTATACGCCCCTATCCTGAGGCGTATAACGTAAACCGGTTATTCCGCCCTGAGCACTTTCGGAAGAACTATCATCCCTGCGGCCATACAGACGGCGGCGGCTATCCACGCGGCGATATCATTCAGGAAAATACCGCCCACCAGGAAACCCACGAGAGAACAGAGGGCAACGAACAGAGCATAGGGTATCTGGGTTACCACATGTTCAAGATGGGGACAGCCTGCGCCAGTGGAAGAGAGGATCGTTGTATCCGATATGGGTGACGCATGGTCTCCGAACACGGCTCCCCCGAGTACAGCGGCGATACAGAGCATCACGGCGTTCACCATTTCGCTTTGAACAAAACCGTTACCCTGGGCAAGGCCCACTGCGATGGGCATAACGATGGGGATCATAATACCGAAAGTACCCCAGCTTGTGCCGGTGGCAAAGGCGATAACAGATGAAAGTACAAAAACGATGGCGGGAACAAAGAAAAGCGGAAAACCTCCCCCTACAACAAGCTCGGAAAGGTATTTACCCAGCCCCAATCCGCCCTCCGCAGGAGGTGCCTTGATGATGGTACCGATGGTCCACGCCATGGCGAGAATGATAAGAGCCGGAACCATGGATTTGATACCATTGAGGATTGACTCTTCCGCAGTCTTGAGATTCAGCAGCCCCCGTACTATATAATAGATGTACGTCGCCGTCAGGGTAAAAATCACCGAATAAAAGAGCGCCATCGAGGCATCGGTGTCCTTGAAGGCATCTCCGATACCGATTGCGGCCATGGCCTGCCCCATGGAGGTGATCCCCTCCCCGTCAACGGCGTTTATCCAGGTCGTCACCGGGAAGAACACAACAGCGGTGATAATAAGTACAATAATGGGAAAGAGCATATCCACAGGCTTTGCCTTTGGATTGATATCCTCTTCTATATTTCCGGAAGCCGGTCCGTACCGCTCCTCATTATATAATACACCAGCGGACGCGAGGGTCTCGGACTGTTTCATCGGCCCGAAATCGCGCTTTGTAAAGATGATAACCACCACAAGCGCCAGCGCCAGAATGGCATAGAGATTATATGGTATGGAACGGATAAAAAACTCAAACTCGGTCATCCCCAGAGTCCCGAACCCTTCGGCATCGCGGACAATGGACATGACGGTCACTACCCAGCTTGAAATGGGGGCGATGATACACACCGGAGCCGCAGTAGAATCAAGGATATAAGCGAGCTTGGCGCGGGACACCCTGTTTTTGTCCGAAATGGGACGCATAACCGTACCCACCGCGAGGGAGTTGAAATAATCATCAATAAATATGATGATGCCGAATACGCAAGTCATCAACTGGGTACTGCCGCTGGTTTTCAGCTTTGCCGACGCCCATCTCCCGAAGGCGCCTGCGGCGCCGGTTCTGGAGAGCATCCCCACCAGTGCTCCCAGAAGGGCGCAGAACATGAATATGCGGATATTCCAGCCGTCGGAGAGCGAACCGGCGAGAATATCGCTCAGATTCATCAGAGCGATGGCGGGGTTGCCTCCCGCAACGATAAGAGCTCCCGAAAAAATCCCGAGGAATAGGGAGATAACAACATCTTTTGTTACGAAAGCGAGCGTAATTGTCAGAAGCGGAGGAATAATCCCCCACAGACCCATGTGTTCCATAAATTCCTCTCTTCATATATAATTATATTGTACTTATTGTATCACGATTTTTACTGAAAGGGTAATCCATGGATAAAAAAAATATCCTTCTATATAATACAGTCGCATTCTGCGCTGCGCTTTGCGCCGCATTCTGCGCCGTGCTGCCGGTTCATGCGGAAACAGCAGGGGAACCCATGGCAATACGGGTCTCCGATATTCTCACCATGCCCCTTGCTTTCGTGGGGGAGACCTTCGGATTTCCGTCGGGGGTCGCCACCGTAAGGGGGCCGGAAAAGGAGATGGACGATGTTGTTTTCATGTATCCCAACGGACTTGAACTGTATATCGCTCACGATCTTGTCTGGCAGGTACATCTCACCTGCCCCGAAAGCGGTACGGTCCACGGGATCACTGCAGGGATGGACAGGGAAGCGGCGGAGCGGGCGCTGCCTGCGCCCTATTCGGTATACGGGGACTCGTCGGTTTTCAGGCTTCCCGGAGCGGCCTATCCCATAGGGCTGCACCTCTACTGGGATCAGGCCGGACAGACGGTGACGGATGTATATCTTTTCCGCGCCGATTATTGAACAACTTTTGAGAAAGGGGACAGAATCATGTTCAGATCGAAAATCTGCCTGTGCCTTACGGGATCGACCATTGCGGAGAACCTGCAATATGTTAACAGATACAGGAACTGGATAGATATGGTGGAGCTGCGGGCGGATCATCTGACCCCGGACGAGAGGCTCCATATCAGGAAATTTCCGGAACTCGCGGGTATTCCCGCTATCCTCACAATAAGAAGAAGGATCGACGGAGGCAAGTTCATTGCAGGCGAAGGCGCCCGGACAATCCTTTTCGCCAGGGGGCTTGCGTTTGCGGATCAGGACACCCGAAAAAACTTCGCCTATATTGACCTGGAGTCGGATTTCTATGTTCCCAGTATTCAGGACGCAGCGAGGGCTTTCGGCACAAAGGTGATCCGGAGTATCCACAATATGCAAGGGCCTGTCATCGATCTTCCGGAACAGGTGAAGAAACTGTCCGCCACCGGCGCCGATATCGTCAAGATAGCGTTCATGCCGAGATCCCTTTCGGATGTGACCAAGCTCTTTGTTCAGGCGCGGGAATTGGAGGGAAAAAACATGATCCTCATCGCCATGGGCAATACCGGACTCCCGTCGCGTATTCTCGCATCAAAGCTGCACTCCTTCTGTACATACACCTCACCTGCCGAGATTATTGAAAATCCCGCCGCTCCCGGACAGCTCGATCCGATAACGCTCTGTACCACCTATAATTTCAGATCCGTAGATGATGACACCACGGATCTGTTCGGTATCACCGGTTACCCGCTCCTGCACACGAACAGTCCGGCAATCCACAATCAGGGATACCACGAGAAAAGGATGAACGCGGCATACGTCCCTTTTGCTGCAAAGCATGTCGAGGAGTCCCTCGAGTTCGCGAACAGCCTTGGACTAAAAGGGTTTTCGGTGACCGTTCCCCACAAGGAGACCATACTTTCGAGTCTCGGACAGATATCGGCGGAGACCGGCGATATCGGCGCCTGCAACACGGTAGTAAAACGGGACGGCTCCTGGTACGGATACAACACCGACGCAACAGGCATAAGCCGGGCGCTGCTGGAATTTCTTGGGGTAAAGAACCTCAAAAAGATAAAGGTTTCAATTATCGGTGCGGGAGGGGCGGCCCGGGCGACGGCCCATGCGGTAAAGGAGCTGCACGGCAAGGCGTGTATCTTCAACCGTACAGTCAGCCGTGCAAAACAGATCGCGGAGCTGTATAATTTTAAATGGACGGCACTGGACCCCTCAAGCGAGTATCTGCTTGAGGAGTATTC
>JAISVD010000113.1 GCA_031271875.1 Spirochaetaceae bacterium
GGGCTCGTAGAGATATCCATATCCTGAATCTGAAAACTGCCTGCAAGTACATACCCCGCTCCGGCTGTGCCGACCTCGGCGGTGCGGAACCCCCGATCCGAAAAACAGGAGGCAAACGCCCTGGCAATACGGCCGTCCACATCGCCGGCTATATCCACAGCAATGACGATATCCCGGAGTGCGTTCTGCGCCAACTGCCTCACGGAAGCGGCGTTACCGTATGAAGGACGCCTGATGCGGGCCATATTCGGATCAAGCACCGAGAGTATATCAAGAAAATTGTCGTTTACCGTGGCAACATCGGAGGCGAAACCGAGAGATTCGCAGGCATCAAACGTACCGGAATTTTTTTCAGCCGATTCGATAAAGGAGAGTACCACCTGCTCGTTCTCGCTGATCATCGCCGAATACCCCGCAGCGGCCTGTTTTCTGTTTATCCGGGCGAGAGCGTATACGGTACCGTCGGAAGCGGTCCAGATATCCGAGGTGGTAACACCCATGAGGGAATCGATATCTGATGTGGTCACTACCTGCTGGGCATACTCCCGGCTTTCAGAAAACTCCGAACCGGCGCCCTCATTCAGCACGGCGTCCACATACCGCTGGAACGCGGTGGTCTCACTCTTGACATCCTGTCGGAATATCTTTGCCAGAGACGAGACCGCAGCGGCCTGGGCGGACTGCCTGTCGGCCCCGTATTCAACGGCGGTCACCCACTCGCTTTCAGGGTAAACGCTTCCCGGGTCAGTGACCCACGAAGGGGCGTTTTTCGCGGAACCGCCGCCGGAAGCGCAGGAAACCAGCATGGTAAGAACAAAAACCGCCGCCAGAACAGGGGCAATGGTACGGTTTCGGACCGGAGAAGTATTTATTAACGAAGACATATGACCTCCACAAGATTTACGGAATTCAGAAATACGCTGACATTCTCAAAACGTCTTGTCTCCACAACACGCCTGTTACTGTCAAAATACTCGACAGTAAATGAATATATCCCGGGATCGAGGGTGATACCGCCGACCCAGGCGGAACCGGGAAAATAACGGGATATCCTGAGATCTGCGGTTTCGGAGAACTCATTATACACCTTGGAACCAAGGCTCAGTATGCTGAACAGAAGAGAAACCCCGGAATCATCGGCATTATCCGCAACCGAGTCCATCACAAGGGACGATGTGGTTTTCGTGAGGGAACGGATCACGGACCGCAGATAGATCAGGGACTGCTTCTGTTTGAAGGTATCCTTCGCGATGGCCGAGATATCCTCAAGCAGTTCAAGGGTAAAAACTTCACCGTTATCCATGCTTACCTGTATAGCGTTAACGGCGGAAAAACGGTCAACCATGACCGGAAGCGAAAGCTTATAGTAGGTGCCCGAAAGGGTAAGAGGTACCCGCAGCACCTCCTCCTCCTTTTTTGGGGCAAGCCCTGAAAAAGCAAGGACATTGAGCCGGGCCTTTTCTCCCGGAATGGTCAGCTCCTCCGCAACGGATGAAGGAACAGGAAAAGGATACAACTGCGGCTGGGTTGCAAAAGCATCCTGAATATACCGGTGATCCACACCGGCGGAATCGAACTGCCCGCTTCCACGGTAAAAGAGCATACTTATATAGCGGGCAAGGGCTGAATTATTGAACTGTACCCCCGAATCGGGATAGGCGGAGGAGTCCCCCTGTTTCCGTACCTCCTCCCGGGCATTTGCAAGGGCATCGGCGTATTTTGTAGAAAGGGCTTTCTGTTTGTTGTCAAACCGCCTGATTTCAACAAAGGCGCTTTCCATCTTTCCGAGATGGTAGTAGTTCAGGGCCATAAAGATATTTGTATAAATATCCTCGTACTCCTCACCGGCGTAATCCATCACGGAATCATTGACCAGATATGCCCCTACGGTCTGTGAAATACTTTTGGTAAAGAAAGCATATATTCCCGCTTCCGCTTCCGACAGCCTCTCGTTTGATCGGGAAAAATCCCCGGCATAATGGGCAAGGATTCCCGTGTCAAGCTGGTAGAGGACCGAATCGGTCGCCGAATACAGATAATTCCTGTCCTCTTCAAGGGCCTCAGCGGCGCCGGTAAAATCCGAAGCATATACATTCGCGTCTACCCGTTCATAGGATCCGTATGTTGCACAAGAACCCATAATAAGCAGGACAGAGAAAACTGCGGATATACGCGAAAGAACTGATCTGGCCATCTATATTGAAACCGGAAAGCTGTTACGGACGGTAAGAGGAGCGCTCGATAACCTTCTTTATTTCACGGTTTTCCCCTATCCATATTTTACGGTTTGTTTCCACATTGATGAGTTCCGCGTACACCATATAGGTACGAACGGCGGTATTTCCGACCTGATCAATCATGGTTTTGACCGAACCGAGCATCATAAAATCGGCGCCTGTTTCATTGGCAAGGCGCTTCGCAGTCTCTTCACTTGCCCAGAGCTGCTGCTCCTCCCGTTCACTGCGTATCTCCCCCCGCTCGGAACTGCTCGCCACAAAATCGACCTTTCCCGAGTTTACCAGAGCGGCCTCCATGCGCTTTGTGAGGATTGAGGTATCTATGTGCTCGTCGCTCTCATTTCTGAAAGTCCCGACAATAACCACCGGGAGCCTTCCTGTGTCCCGGGAAAAATTGAACAGCTGCGGGGATGCAAGACAGTCCTCAATAAGAGAATTCGCAACGATCCGCACATCGGTATCGTTCCAGTAACCGCTCAGATCCGTTACGGTGTCCGCATCGACCCGTGTTACCGTGGGGGTTGAGACGCACCCTGAAAGTAAAAGTACCGCAGCGGCCCCGGCAATACATATCTGTTTTACATTTATCATATAAACTCCTCTGATTTACGGTATCCGGACGGGAAAACCGCTCTTTTTCCGCAGCCATTTTTTTGCTACACTAATGACGATTGATACTATATCACATCAGGTGAAAAAAAACACTATGCAGGGGCAATTATAATATGAAGCTTTTCGAACGCTCAAGGCTTGTGCTGGGGGATGAAGCGGAAGGGATACTGAAAAAAGCCGCTGCAGCGGTATTCGGGATAGGCGGGGTAGGTTCCTTTGCGGCGGAGGCCCTCGCCCGCAGCGGAATCGGGACGCTCATCCTCATAGATAACGATGTGGTGGAACCTTCAAACCTGAACAGACAGTTGACAGCCCTTCACTCCACTATCGGAAGGTATAAAACCCATGTAATGGCGGAACGGATCAGGGATATCAACCCCCAAGCGCGGGTAGTAACCATGGAGACCTTTGTGCTTCCCGATGTGGAGGGTTTTGTCCGTATCCCTGAGGTTTTTGATACGGATTGCTTTATTCTCGATGCGGTGGATACGGTTTCGGCAAAGATTGCGCTGGCGGTTACCGCCGCGGATCGGGGGCTGCCGATTATCAGCGCCATGGGGTGCGGAAACAAAAGGGACCCGTCCCTGCTGCGGGTCGCGGATATGTACAGTACTTCGGTGTGCCCCCTCTGCCGGGTTATGAGGCGGGAGCTGAAAAAACGGAACATACCCGCCCTGAAGGTGGTATTCTCAACGGAACAGCCGGTACGGTCACAGGAGGGGGATCTCCGCGTACCGGGTAGCGTCCCCTGGGTACCCTCTGCGGCGGGGCTCATCATGGCGGGAGAGGCGGTACAGTACCTTATTTCGCGTCCCCGGCGCTGAACAGCCGCTGATTGCGGCGGCCCGGCCCGTTTCAGGATAAGCGATACGGTTGACTGCCCGGTTTCCGGGCAATTCATAATGCGCTCGCCCGGAAGGGAGCGCCGGAATCTATTGACGGGATAAAACCATTAAGATATCCTTTACACTTATGAAGATATGGCTCAAATATATTATCGGCTGTGTTCTGGGTATCATTTTCTGTCTGGTTTTTCCGGCGGGAAACGAAATGGTAACAAAAACACTGACATTCCTTTCAGAATTCGCCCTCAGGATCGGACGGTACGCGCTGTATCCCCTGCTCTTTTTCAGTTTTACCATGGCGGTGTATGAGCTGCGCGAAGGGAGCGGGCTCATGAAAACGGGCCTGCTGACGGCCGCAGTTATAGCGGCGGCGGCGGTACTCCAGACTGCGGTGGGCCTTGTTTCGGTACTTATCGGCAGCCCCCAGCGGATACCCATGTTCGCCGAGGAAGTTGCGGGAACCATATCCCTGGATCTCACGGGAATGCTCCTCCAGCTCTTTCCTTATTCCGCTTTCGAAATATTTGTGAACAGCAGTTTCATCCTTCCCCTCTGCATCTTCGCGGGGTTCGCCGGAGCCGGATGCGCCGCCGACAAGGCCGCCGCAAAACCGGCTCTCAATCTGTTCGATTCCCTCTCCCGGGTGTGCTACGCGGTATTCTCGTTTTTTATCGACATGTTCGCCTTTGCACTGATCGTCCTCGCCGCAGGGTGGACCTACCGGTACAGGGAGATGCTCGCCACGGCGCTCTTCGGAGAGCTTGTCCTGATTCTGGTCATAGATTTTGTTATCATCGCCGGAATTGTATATCCCCTGCTCCTGAGGCTGCTTCTGGGGAAGATAAACCCCTACCGGGTACTGTACGCTTCGATTGCCCCTGTGGCGGCGGCGTTTTTCTCAGGAGACTCAAACGTCGCGCTTGGCGTAGGGATGCGTCACGCCAATGAAAGCCTCGGCGTAAGGCGGCGGATCTCGGCAGTAACGATGCCCCTCTTTTCGGTGTTCAGCAGAGGCGGAACGGCATTAACGATTACGGTTTCGTTTATCATAATACTCAAATCCTATTCAAGCCTGGGAATACCGCTTCAGGACATATTCTGGATATCCGGGGTCGCCATAGCGCTCTCGTTTCTGCTCGGCAATATCCCCGTGGGGGGTACGTTTATTGCACTGGCGATCCTCTGTTCAATGTACGGACGGGTATTTGAATCGGGATATCTCATACTCAAACCGGCGGCGTTTTTTATCTGCGCCATCGCGGCGGCGTTCGACACCCTCACAAACATGTTCGGCACCTACCTGGTTGCACGGGTCAACGCCATGACGACCCAGCGGGAAGTGCACTATTTCATCTGACCTCTGAGGATTCAAAAGGAATGTTCACCTTTCATGCCGATATAGCCATTCCAATCCTCTGGGGCGACAGCCGGTTCAAAAAAAGCCGGTGGGGTACAGTGAATCTGATGGTAGGGGCAAACGGAAGCGGGAAAACCCTCCTCGCGGAGCAGCTTGCCCAACAGCTTCAGGAAGCGGGAAATCGGACAGTATATCTCCGGGTTGAGCGTATAGGAGACAGCGGTTCAGGGATACCGGAGGGGATACTCAAACGGCTCACAGAGCGGCCGGATATAAAGGAAAATATAGAGACGGTCCTTTCGGAGATGTTCCGGAAAACCATGTACCTCGCCGAAGAGGAGGGAGAGCTGGTTCCCCGGGTCAGAACTCTCGCGACCGGCGCGGAATACAATGTCCGGGACGGAGAGTGTCACGGACTCAGGGAGATTATCACACTTCTTACCGCGCTGTACGATGACAGTCACGATGTCCTGATCCTCGATGAGCCGGAGATGCATCTGCACCCCCAGTTCCAGGCATTTTTTCTCTCTGAAATACGCAGGCAGGCGGAAAGGGGGAAAGTGTTTTTCATCATCACCCACTCCCCCTACTTTATCGATATCCGAACCCTTGAAGATCTCCAGAGCATTATCCTCTGCCACCGGGATGCGCTCCCCACACATATAGAAAAAATTACCGGTGAACATGAGTGGCTGCTGAAGAAATTCCTTCCGCGGTTTAACACCCACCACAAGCAGTTTTTCTTTTCCGATGTTCCGGTCTTTGTCGAAGGATATACGGATCAGCAGATTGTCACTCTGCTCCTCGAAAAAATTTCCCCGCCGATGAATACCAGCGGCATATCGGTTATAGATGTGGGCGGAAAGGATGAGCTTGGCGTGTTTTTCATTCTCTGCGCCGAACTGGGAACCCCGGCCAATATCATCGCCGACCTGGACGCTCTGTTCAGGGGGAAACTCCGGGACGTTCTCTGTGCCGATGGACGGCCCGACCTGTATCTGCGTGACCGCAGGATCGCGGAAAGCCTCAGGGACGCCCTGTCGCGGCTGGAACGGAGCCTGGTGAATTTCGGTGAAATACTGAATGAAGCGGAACCCCAGCCCGGGCGGTTCGGCAAATTCATAACCAGAATACAGGGGTTTTACAATGGAGC
>JAISVD010000118.1 GCA_031271875.1 Spirochaetaceae bacterium
AGATTACCCCCGACAATAAACGCCTGTTCAACTCCGCAAAACTAACCGACCATCACGCCCTGATCCCGCTCAAAGCCCTCTCGGAAGCAGCAGCAACGGAACAGCGGAATGTGTATTCCGCTGTACTCAAACGGTTCTTTACGGTTATCAAGGATTCTCATCACTTTGACGCAATAACCGTTACCTCCGAATCGAACGGCTTTACCCTCACCGGGTCAGGAAAAACAGTCACCCGCTGGGGATGGAAAGAATGTGAAAAGGATACCGATGACAGTGATGAAGCAGTCTCTTTTCCGCCTCTATCAGAAGGTGAAACCTATACCATTACTGATACGGCAGTCCTTAAAAAGCAGACAGGCCCCAAGAAGCATTTCACTCATGCAACCCTGCTTGCTCTTATGGAGAACCCGAAAGGCGAATCGGGATTACATCCTGGAACCAAGCTCATCGGTCTCGGGACTCCCGCGACACGGGCAGATATCATCGATACCTTGCTGAAACGGGAGTATATCCAGCAGTCAAAACAGAGTCTCATGATTACCGACAAGGGGCGGTTTCTCATCAACACGGTGACTCAGCTCCCTGCACTCGCTTCTTTTGTCTCTATCAATACCACCACCGAGTGGGAGAAAACATTACAGCAAACCCCGGATCAGTTTGTTGAAGACATAAAGGAGTTTCTCAAGACAACGATTCCGGCTATTTCCATAACAGCAAGATGGGAGGGGGATCCTGTGGGTTCCTGTCCGGTTTGTAAGAAAGGGAAGATACTGAAAGGAAAGAAGAACTGGTACTGTTCCGCATACAAGAAGGGCTGTGGGTTTGTTATCTGGAATACCGTATGCGGGGCATCTCTTTCCGCTTCTGATGTACAGGCCCTGCTTTCAGGGGAAAAGACGAAAAGTAAAAAGATGAAGAGCAGTAAAGGGAAGGAGTTTTCGGCACAGCTTATATTGGTAAACGGGAAGATAGAGTTCGTACCGGTCAAGAAATAATGTGCGCCATTTGGCGCACATTAATGTAAGGGAGATCAGTTGTTCCATGCTTGAACCATAAGGTCGCGCAATGCCGCATTTATATGTGTCTGATATCCCTTTCCACTAGCCTTAAACCATGCCAGAACATCAGCTTTCCATTTTGATTGTGACAGGTACTTTTATCGGCTGGGTTTTAAAAGTAATCTTGTTCTGGAGTATATACTTTTACTTTGTAGTATGTAATAACTCTTCCCTTACTTCAAAACATCTGCTATGGATTTGTACTTTCACCTTGCTCTTCAACATCCGTAACCCCGAAAAGCTCGCAAAGACAGTTATCCAGGGCCTGGAATATTTCCATTGTACTTTCCCGGAATATATGACATTCATCGGTAATTTCTTCAATAATCTGTGCGATTCCCTGAAATGCTTCCCAAGCCTCATCATGCCCAGCAGGTTCATACTGCCGTATCAGTTCAGCCATGGCCGTGAGTTTGGATACGGTAACTAAAAACTGTTCTCTATTCTGTTTAATTTCTGTTTTGAGTTAGTACATATATAATCCTTAAACTCGGTCATTATTCCCCCACAGTAGTAAAATAGTGATAAATAAGGTGTATCATAAATAAGTATTATAAGTAATAGCTTATAATACTGTTAAATGTGTTTTAGGTATAATCATTATGTGAATAAAGCAGTGGCGGCAGTCATTAAGGAATTAAGAAAAGAACACATCATGACAGAATTAGCATCAAATAACCGGCGGGTTCGTGTTACAAAGGTATAACGCAAAGAGTGAGGGGTAAACTTCTTGTTTTCTACCGGTATCTCAGCTCTCTTTATCGCGCGCGCAAATTCAGCTTCCGCAAACTCCTGTCGGATAGGTTTACCGGAAGAAAAAAATACATACTCTTCTCCTGTCCGATTATTATCAGTAATGTATTTTTCTAATAAATCCGCTGTTTTATCCGGAATCAGTGAAACACGGAATCGTGGATTTTCTTCTGTCCCTGTTTTGTTAAAGGCATTCCGGGTTTTTGAATCATGTGATAAAAATCCATCAATGATGACTGATTTGTATTCAGGCACATATTGCTGTGCCCTGAATGCCCGAATCTCCCCCAGCCGCATACCGGCAGAGAGACACACAAGGAAAAACAGAAAAAATGTTTCCGAAGAAAAGTTATCCGGAACAAAAAGCCTGTTTAGTTCATCAGTAGAGAAAACATCACACTTTTTGGAATCCCGGACAAACCGTTGAAAAGAGGGTTTTACCACGGGTATCCCTTGCCAGAGAGCTTCATTATAGACCTCAGCAAAGACCTCTAAAAAGCTGTTTTTCTATGAACCGGAGCGTTCAATTGTTAATACCGTCTTTTGAATCTCTGATACGGGGAGTGTCAATATATCTCTTTGTCCAAAGAGCTGAATAATATGATCCTGGTAACGCCGACGTTCTATAAAAGTATCTATCTTTACCGATTTGCTTTCGCCGTTGAAAATGGTCACTGTCAGGCAGATACATATGCTCTGTAATAGTAGCAATCAATAAAGAGTCTGACTTCGTGGTATCAAAACAGCTGTCTTTTTCAGAAGATACTGGAGGTAATTGATTAATATATCGTTCAGCTTCAGCTTTGATTGAACATCCTTTACAGGATCGCTGCCTTCTTACGCCATTTTCACCATAAAACCAGTAATACCATTGCTTGTCTTTTTTTCCATTTTTCTTCGTGACTAGTTTCTTAAACAAGTGATAATCCAAAATAACACCTCCTGTTTACATTTTGTTAACAGTACATTAACCATGTCCCCAAGAAGTTTTTTTCAACTCATTGCATTATAAGAACTTACAATCGGGCAGGGGGGATTTGAACCCCCGACCTCTTGGTCCCGAACCAAGCGCGCTACCCCTGCGCTACTGCCCGTAAAATGGCCGCCATGAAAACCATGCCGACCGATATATGTAAACAGAATCCCACTATATAAACCGCTTTGACGGATTCTGCTGCGGTACATAACCTATGATACAAACAACAAAGGCTGTCACCAAAAGCATACACTTTCGGGACAGCCCCTGTAACGGGAGCGACGGGGCTTGAACCCGCGATCTTCGGCTTGACAGGCCGACGCGATAACCAGCTTCGCTACGCCCCCTTTGTGTTACCAACTATACACAATGTAACACAAAGAGTCAAGTATTCATATAAAATTCATATAAAACTATCCAGGACAAACGCATTATAGAAAACCGGTACGTATATGAAGGAATTGGTATGTATAGAAGACCTTAATCAAGTAAAGATACAAAGTAAAGGCATTTATCCGGTACGGCCTAATTGCGGACAGCGGCCCTTTCTGGTAAAGTATCCCTATGACATACGGAGAAGCGTGTCGGCAGGGACAGCGGGAGCTTGCGGAAAGCGGAATTCCCTCGGCATTTCTTGATACAACGATTATACTCGCCTCTCTGCTCGGAATATCCCGGGAGATACTGCTGGCCTATCCCGAGCATGAACTGGGTACCTGTGAGAGGCCTTTCCGGGCGGCGATCACACGGAGAAAAACCGGACTGCCCGTTGCCTATATCACCGGCATAAAAGAATTCTGGGGCCTCAATTTTCATGTTTCCCCGGATGTACTCATTCCCAAACCCGATACGGAACTGCTTGTGGAAAAATCCCTTGAGATCCTCAGGCACATGGGCAAAAACCGTATAGATGAACATCCCCTGAACATCGCCGATATCTGTACAGGCAGCGGCTGCGCGGCTGTTTCTCTCCTCCACAGCCTTGCGGAAAGGGATTTTTCCCTCCCATACAGGGTACTGGCATCGGATATAAGCGATAAAGCCCTTGATGTGGCGCGGCGGAACGCGGACAATCTCCTTTCCCCTCCTGCCCGGAAAGCGCTTGTTTTTTATCAGGGAGACCTCCTCGATGCCATCTCAGAGGTGGAACCGTTTGACCTTATCATATCAAACCCCCCGTATGTCCCCTCCCGGATAACCCGGGAACTGCTCGCCGACGGCAGAAGCGAACCGGCCCTCGCCCTTGACGGCGGAGAGGACGGCCTTGATATTATCCGCAGGCTTATTCCCCAGGCAATGGCAAGGCTGAAAAAGGGGGGACTTCTGCTCATTGAAACCGGAGAATACAATGCAGGAGAGACCCGGCTGCTGTTCGGTAAAGCCGGGTTCACCGGTATTGTCACATATGACGACATCGAAGGGGCGCCAAGAGTAACCGGAGGAGTGAAACCGTGAACACCGAAAACGCTCTGGAAGACTTTTTTAAGGAATTTCCCTTTTACACCGGAGAAGCACGGAACCGTATAACCGACGCATGGATATGGATGACCGGGCTGCGGGAGGAAAAACCCGGAACCTCCGGGGAAGAATACATGGAGCACCCCCTCCGGGTCGCGGTTATCCTCGCCCAGCTGAAGATGGACGAGGACACCATTATTTCAGCGTTTCTCCACAATATTCTCGCCGCGGACAGCGCGAAGGGGGCCGAAATTGAAGCGAAATTCGGGACGCCGGTACTAAAGATCGTTACCGGCACCTCGTGGATAACAAGCCTGAAAATAAACAACCCCTCGCTTCACCAGGCCGAAGTTATCCGCAAAATGTTCTTTGCAATGATAGAAGATATCAGGGTAATTCTGGTTAAACTCGCCGACCGGCTTGACAGGATGCGGAACCTCAAAAACATCATCCCCGATAAACAGAAGATCATCGCTCATGAGGTTATCGATATCTGGGCTCCTCTGGCGAACAGGCTCGGTATTTCGGCGGTAAAGGATGAACTTGAGGACCTCAGCCTGAAATTCAGCGCCCCGGATATCTATGAACAGATAAAGCAGATAGTCGCTTCCAAAAAGGGAGAGCGGGCGGTCTATCTGGAGAACGCCCGGCAGGCCATAACCGAAGCGGCCGCCCGTGAGGGAATA
>JAISVD010000128.1 GCA_031271875.1 Spirochaetaceae bacterium
GTATGTCAGGGTTATTATTATAGTGAAAAACTCCGTTTCACTGATGCTGATTTTTTTCATGCTGGTCCCGGTGCTGGCACTTTGTGCCGCACTGGTTCTGTATCTGTATATGAATTCCCTTGGATTAACCACCGGAGGTGGAATCCATTTTCTATCGATAGATTATTTCCTTTATTCACTGACAATTGTCTTTCCCTACTGTACTGTGACCGTTCTCCTGTATCTTTTTCTCTTTCTTGTACGCAGGCCCTCAAATATCCCCTTGAGTATCCTCTTCTGGGTTATTCTGGCGGTTTTTACATGGATTGTCTGTTTTCCCGTATCCTTTGAGCTTAAATCCCGGTTTCATTCCATCCCCCACAAAACAGTCGAGGGATACCCTTCAGGGGAATATTTCCGTAAATCGGAAAATACCCTGTATTACTGGTTCCCGGAGGAGGGAATACCGGAAACGATAATTGAAATAACGCCGGGAACCAGAGGTTCCGCCGGCAACATGCTCTTCCGGCAGAACGCTGACGCCGAAGGGCTTGCCGTTTTTGAGGGAACGGACAACATAATCCGCGAATATGTCAGACCTCCTGTTTTTCTTGAAAAAATGCTGAATGCTGCCCGAGGGCTTATGAACCGCTTTGAAGATGCATGGTATACAGGATGGAAGCCATATCTCATCGCAATTTCGTTTGGCCTTACCATAGCCGCACTCTGGCCATTCGGGTGGCTTACCCGCTGGCGGCTGCTGAATATCACCCTTTTATGTACCTGTTTTCTGATTGTTTCGCTGATGAACTATAAGCTGAACAGTTCTGTCATACTTCTCCGTATTGCCGAAGCATTTACCCGGCGGAACAGCAGTATCTCACCTTTTTTTCCGGTCATTTTCAACGGATTCATATTTCTTTTCATGAATCTGGTTGGAGGGCTCACGGCTTTTCTTCGTGTTCTTAAAAGAAAAAACAGTGAAGGGAAAAAACGATGACAGAGGTCCGGTCAGTATCCATTTTTGTGACAATTCAATATATAGCTGCTTTTGCGGTATGTCTTGTGTTCGGTTTTTTCTCACCGGTGGCCCCGGAACTTCTGGACAGTTTTATCACGAAATGGAAAGTCTATACAGGACTGCTTCTGTTTATATCTGTCATGCCCGCCCTCCAGATAAGCGGTATCCTTGCGGGATATTCCTGGGCATTCGGAAGAACACAGAAAGCCGTTTCAGCCCACTGGAGACCGGTTTTCCCTGTATATATCAGAGGGGTAATAAAAATCACACTCATCTGCCTCACCCTGGTGATAATCGGAACAGAACTTGCCGCCCCAATGCTCAGGATATCCAAAAACAGGATGACTTCCTCCTCCAGAGAGTATACTGAATGTATCAGACTCACAAGGGAATATATAGATACAGGCGATGTATCCATGGCTGTGATCTATCTGGAGCGTGCAAAACTGATATCCCTGGAGGAACCGGAGATAGCCCCCCTGTTTGCGGAACTCGAATATGCGTATCTTCAGCCTTCCTTTATCAGTAAAAAAGATGAGAGCCCCGTATCCGCCCCATCTCCGACCGTAACGGAGGCGGAAGAAATTCCTCCTTCTGTCGATGACATGTATGACCGCGCGCTCAGGGCTTTCAACGAGGGAAGATACTTTGATGCCCACTATTATGCAGCCATTGCGGCGGAATTCGCTGACCCCCGGAATCCGCGAAACAGGCAGGCGCTGGAACTCGCGTCAAAAGCCTGGAATATCCTCAATGATCCTGTTATTTCAGATATGGATGGGGAATCCATGGCCCTTTTTGCCAGAAAAAGGGAGGGATACAGGGCAATTACCAATGGCGAATATCTCGAAGCGTATTATATATTCCGGGACCTTTCCCGGGATTATTCGGATCCCGATATAACCCGTTATTTTGAGATAGCCTCCAAAAATCTGGTAAAAACACATTTTTTTATCGATGAAACCTATAACATCGAGGCTTTCGAGGCAAAACACAATATATATTTCTCCCTTCCCCGGCCTGACGGATCACACGATATTGTATACATTGAGGGTATTGCCTATTCGGGAGAGCTGGGAGAGGCCGTCCAGTATCTCCGCAATTTCTATTTTACCAGAACAGACCCTCAGGATAAACTTGAATACAGCCTCCATGTTCCCTTCGCAAAGATGATCGCGACCCCCGCGAGCGCGATTGACCCCGATATGCTTCTCGATTCTACCCCTGCCGCGCTCAATGGAGTACCCAAACTCCTTCTTCACGCTGTTGACCGGGAAGAACAGGGAACTGAAATTCTCCCGGTCTACTCCTATTATGTTGATGGAGAACTGGTATCATCCAATACGTATCCGCCTGCGGAATCATACGGAGATATACTTGTTCTGGTAATGCCCTTTGATGACATCAATCTTATTGCAGAAGCTGTATATGGTCCTGAGTCAATGTCCATCACCTCACTCTGGAAATTCTCCCGGAAAGCGGCGGATTATGGGTACTCCGCCGAACTATATCACGCATCACTCATAAGGCGGATCAGTTTTCCCCTGCTCCTGTTTATTCTTTCAATACTTTCCGCCACAGGAGGATGGAATTACAGGTTCAAGAGCGGCGCTCATTTCAGGTTCCTATGGATACTGCTTATTCCTCTTTTTACGGTGATTGCGTATTTTGTTATCCTTTTTGCGAAATATATATTGGACCTGATTATACTGACAGTAACCGCCGCCGCACTGTCATTTGCGCTGCCTGTAACTATCACGATTCTCGTCATTCTCTGTTTTTTCGCGGCGATGCTGTTTGTTTCCCGGCGGGAATAAGAAAAAGATTTTAGGAGTTTTTATGCCGATACTTATCAGACCCGCAGTTTATTCTGATATCCCTTACCTGTATGAGATATGCCTCAAGACGGGAGACAGCGGAAAAGACGCTTCTGCGCTCTTCAACGATCCCTGTCTGCTCGGGCAGTATTATGCGGCGCCCTATCTGTTTTACGACCCATCACTCTGTTTCATCGCGGAAAATGACCTCACACCGGAGGGATATATTATTGCAACGGCGGACACAGAGGCGTTCAATACCTGGATGGAAAAAGAGTGGCTGCCGCCCTTGCGGAGAAGATATCCGCAGCCGTATCCGCAGGAACGGCTGAAATCACCGGAGGAAGCCCACAGTATCAGCCGTATCCACAGCAGTCACCTCCCGGTTGCTGATCCCTGGCAGGCCGCATACCCCGCGCATCTTCATATAGACCTTTTGCCGTCCCTTCAGGGAAAGGGAAGCGGACGGGCCCTTATGGAAACCCTGTTTAAAAAACTCGAAGAGATACACTGTCCCGGAATCCAGCTTGGAGTAAGCGGAACCAATATCGGAGCAATCGGCTTTTATAAAAAACTCGGGTTTTCCATTCTTGAGGAAAAAACCTGGGGGCTTCAGATGGGGAAAGCGATTTAACCGGATTAATGAAAATAGTGTTAAGCTGAAAAAGCCGTTCCGGAAAACAGATTTCAGGAACGGCCTTGACAGAGTAGTTCGGCAGCTTTCAGTTTCCAAACAAGTCCAATTACTTATTCGGCTTTGAGAAGTTCCAGATCAAACGCTATATACGCGTTGCCGGGAATAACCCCTGCCGCGCCGGCGCTTCCGTATGCAAGCTCCGGAGGAATAACGATAGTACGCTTCTCGCCGACCTTCATGGCCATGGCCATTTTATCAAAACCGGGAATAAGCTGACCGCCCCCTGCGGTGAATTCGATAGGCGCGTGCATATCCGAATCATCAAAAACGCGTCCGTTGAGCAGATACCCCTTATATTTCATGGTAAGTGTCTGCCCCTTCGAAACGGCCGCCCCGGAACCTTGCTTTGTGATATTGTAATATATCCCATCGGGGGTTTTATCATAGCCGGAAAATTTTTCTTCGATAGTTTTCAGAACAGCGGCCCGTTCCCTTTCGGAGGCTGCCCTGTTTTTTTCCGCAGCTGCGGCACTGAGCCTGTCAAAATCCGCCTGTGCGGCGGTAAATGCCTTTGCGTCTGTTCCGTTACGGATAATCCGTATGGACTTGATCGTATCGCCCTGCTTGATCGCATCGACTACATTCTGCCCGCTGACCACCTTTCCGAATACGGTATGTTTTCCGTCAAGCCAGGGCGTGGCGACATGGGTGATAAAGAACTGGCTCCCGTTTGTCCCGGGACCCGCGTTCGCCATGGACAGCACACCGGGCCCCTCATGTGTAAGTTCGGGAACAATTTCATCGGCAAAACGGTAGCCGGGTCCGCCGGATCCTGTTCCCAGAGGATCCCCTCCCTGAACCATGAAATCCGCTATAACCCGATGGAATTTCAGCCCGTCATAAAAGGGTTTTCCGTTTGCGGCATTCAGCGTGCCCTCGGCAAGTCCCACAAAATTGGTCACGGTTAAAGGGGTCTGCCTGTAAAAAAGCTCGGCAATGATCGCCCCCCTGTCCGTATCAATAACGGCGAAAAGACCATCCCGGTCTTTTATCGCGGCTATATCGGCGTTATCTTTCATAGGTGTACATCCTCCAAATGAAATCAGCATACATAAAAACAGTATGATTGAAAAAACCATTTTTTGTTTCATAAAACAGTACCCCCTTGAGTTGTAAAGTTATTTTTCAAATTGAGATATAAACCACCGATACACGGCATCGGCCCTGGAAGAAAAAGACATCTGAACCCTGTCCATAACGCCGGGAAAATTGATAATATCAGCGCGTATGACCCCATACATCACAAAGGCTTCACCGATATCATCTACAACGAACACCATTTTGAGGCCTTCCGCCTTGAGCGCCCGGATGAAAGCAACATAAAAGGGGGTCAGATTCTGCGCAAAAAAAGCCACCTCAACGCCTGCCTGCCGATACCGGTATCGGTATATTGTTTCCCCAAAGGTAGCGTCCTTCTGAAGGGCATAAAGTACCTGTCCGTCAACAGATTCCGCTGTGGGATCGGGGATTTTGTTTTGTGTGGAAGGATCATCGATCACATACGAATACTCATATAATATCAGTTCCTTCTTTTTCGATTTTGAATAGTAAGGAATCCCCTCAAGCGTTGATATCGAACGGAATATGCCGGATATGCGCTCGATATCCGCTCCCGGAGCGGCAAGCGCCGGTTTTTTATACAGAAAAAGGACTTCATCGATAAAAGAGGGAGCCGTATCTCTGTCCCAGAAATCCACCGCTTCTTTTCCCAGGGGTGTATTGGGAACAAAGCGGTACTGGGGATTTTTCTCCTTAATCATTACATGCTCAAGCTGTCCCTTTTCCAGAAGTTCCACGGCAACTGATTCAGGAAGAATCTCCTTCAGATTTGAAAGAAGCGTTGTTTCTTCCGCAAAAAGGCCGCTTGACAGACAAAAAACAAACCCAAGAAACAGCAGCGCTCTCTTTTTCATGAAAACCTTCCTTACCTTAATCACGATTTAAATACCTCTCACGTACTTCATCAATAATTGAGATCAATTCATCTGCCGGAATTTCTTCGTTGACAGCATTTACCCTAAAAAACTTTCGGGGAGAGATACCGGAAACAATCTCATCTCTGGAATTTTGTTGTAAGAGTTCAAGCGCTTCCTGAAGCGTGTTTGCAGAGGGACCTTCTGTCAGGACAAAGGAATTGCCGTCATAGTCATCGAGAAAAAATATATGATACTGATATACTTCACCATCGGATGATATTTTTATATAGTATGCTGTATTGTCGTTTAAGAAGTCTTTTTTAACTATTGGCATAATATCTCCTCCGGACTCAAAAACAGCTGGAGGAATATTGTTAAATCCGGCGGAACTTACAGGGTTGTACTCTCTTGAAACGAAATCGGTTATGTGTTGTACCTGTTCTCCGTACATTTGTTCAGGATCCTCCGGGGAAAACCAAATTCCATTAATATCCACTGCTATCGGACCTCGTTTAAAAAATCTTCTGTCCCGGCTATAGAATGAAAAAACACAAGCTGCAACTATAAAAACAAGTCCTGTAACTCTCAACAGTAATGGTCTTTTCTTCATCGTTTTCCTTTATAAAAAACCCTCACCTGTTTAAATAAACCATCTCCCTCGCTTTTTGTTTCAACATCGCCGATATCATTCAGTGTCGTATGAATCAGCCGCCGTTCAAAGGGATTCATGGGTTCCAGAAGTACGGAACTGCGGCTTGTCCGCACCTTGTCGGCTGTTGTATAAGCGAGACGGACCAGGGATTCCTCCCGCCGTATCCGATAGTTTTCGGAATCAAGAATGATCCGTATCTCCTCGTGCCCCAGCTTTCCTGAGTACACATTTGCGAGCAGCTGGAGCGCATCGAGATTTTTTCCCTTTCTTCCGATCAGAATGGAAGAGTTGGGGGAATTCAACCTGATGCCGAGCTTTTTTTCCTCCCGGAACATAATCTCCACCGTCGCCTCATAGCCCATTTTACGGATAACGGATGAAATAAAATCGATCAGTGACTGCTCAAATTCACCCTGAGGAAGCGGGTCGGTAAAAACAGTGGTTTTTCTGGGAACGGAACCGTCAAATTCAGGATCACCGGCATAATCATTCGTATGAACCCTGATTTTCACATATCCTTTCTTGAAAATAGTATTTTTCTGTGTTTCAAGAATCTCCACATCAAACTGATCCTTTTCAAGTCCCAATTCCGAAGCTGAATTCTCAATAGCTTCATTTTCAGTCTTACCTTCAAATTCATGAATCAATGAAACGCTCCTAGCGCAGTAATTTCATTGTAAGCAGAAAAAGCGTTTACCGCAAATTCCACCTTTAAGGAAAGAATTTTTATTTTTTCTTCTTTCCGGTATTTTTATTCACCAGCTTCAGATTGCCGGAATTCTTTTTATCAGCGATAAGGGATACGTTTTTTTCGTTCTTCCCGGTATGCATCGCCTTATTGATGATAATCTGCTGAATCATGGTGAGGAAGTTGCTGAATGTCCAGTACAGCAGCAGCCCTGAAGGGGCGTTATAGAAAATAAAGAAGAAGAACAGGGGCATACCGTACATCATTATCTTCATGGTGCTGTTCTGCTGCGCGGACCCCGGGGTCTGTGTTACCTTTCCGTATATCAGCTGGGAGAACACATAGATTATCGGCAGCAGCCGCAGCTTGTTTCCCAGAAAGGGAATATCGAACCCGAAAGTATAGATGCTGTCACCCATCGAAAGGTCCGGTATCCAGCCGGGGATGAACATCGCGCCCCGGAATTCAAAATAGTTGTTAAAGAGATTATACATGGCAATAATCAGCGGAAACTGTATAAGCAGGGGAAGACAGCCGGACATGGGATTAGCCCCTGCTTCCTTGTACAGCTTTGCGCT
>JAISVD010000126.1 GCA_031271875.1 Spirochaetaceae bacterium
TCGAGAAGGCTCTGAGAGTCACATCCGGCGTGCCGGAAAGGGTACTGCTCCATTGCGTAACCAGTTACCCCGCTCCCGAAGAGGAGTACAACCTGCGGGTACTCACTGCCCTTTCCCACATATTCGGTATACCCGTAGGTGTGAGTGACCACTCCCTTGATCCGGTGCTGATACCGGTACTCTCCGTCGCCTGCGGCGGCACTGTTGTGGAAAAACATATAACCCTTGATAACTCAGGTGATGGGCTCGATGATCCCGTGGCGCTCCCTCCCGGAGCATTTGCCCGGATGACAAAGGCTCTCCGTACCGCTGAAACACAGACTCCCGCGGAGATAATAGAACACGCCTCTATCGAATACGGACGCGCACGGGTAGAGGCGGTACTGGGTACCGGAAAGAAGCGGCTGGCCCCTTCAGAGGAAGCAAACTACCGCCGTACAAACAGAAGCATCCATTTCATGCGCGATATGCCCGCAGGCGCGGTGATAAAAGAGCGGGACATCGCTGTCCTCAGAACGGAAAAAATACTCACCCCCGGTATGTCGCCGGAATTTCTGCCACTGGTATGCGGCGCGGTACTCGCAAAAAAAGCAAAAAATGGCGAAGGGGTTACCTGGGAACATCTTGTTGTAACATAAGCATAATCCACCGGAGGGACGGAGCTCAGGATATTATGATTGATTTACAGGTCAAATTGTTCTATGATAAAGATGAATAATTCTTATATGTAAACCTTTTTGTTTCACTGCATAAGATGTTTAATGAGGAGCTGCAAAAGAGTATGCGGTTAAAAAGTATCTCGCTTGAGAATTGGAAAAATTTTCGTTCGTTACACTGCGAAATAAACGATAGATTATTTGTTGTCGGCGCTAATGCGTCAGGTAAATCCAATTTTCTTGATGCGCTTCGTTTTATGCGGGATATTGTAAAACACGGCGGCGGGCTGCAATATGCTGTTTCACAGCGCGGCGGTATTTCCAAAATCCGCTGTCTTTCCGCACGCGAAAATCCGTTTGTTGTGATTGAGCTTGAATTTATTGATGATAACAGCGATAAATGGAAATATACCTTATCCTTAACCCAACAAACAAGGGGAAATCGAAACCCAATTATTCGTAAAGAGATAATGTTAAAAAATGGACAGACTTGTATCTCCCGTCCCGATCATACGGATGAGGAGGACGAAGAACGTCTAACCCAAACATATATAGAACAGATAACAATGAATAAGGATTTCAGAGATATTGTCAATTTCCTTGGTTCAATTCAATATATGCATCTGGTTCCGCAATTATTAAAATTTCCTGAGGCTTTTTCCGGGCCTGACTTGCCTGAGGATCCCTTTGGGAAAGGATTTTTGAGGACTGTCGCAAAAACCCCATCAGATACACGCAATTCCCGGTTATCAAAAATTCAAGGAGTATTACAAATTGCGGTCCCGCAATTAAAGGATTTAAAATATATTGACGATATCGGTCAGCCGCATCTTGAAGTAACTTACGAACATTGGAGACCAAATGGAGCCAAACAAACTGAAACGCAGCTTTCAGATGGAACATTGCGTCTTATTGGTTTACTCTGGTCTCTATTCGGCGGAAAGGGGATCCTGTTGATTGAAGAACCTGAATTATCCCTTCATGCCGCAATAGTTGAGCAATTGCCTGAATTGTTTCATTCTATTCTGCGTTCAAAAAAAAGACAATTAATTATTACCACGCATAGCCCGGAACTGTTATCCCATAAAGGGATATCTCTTTCAGAAATTCTCATGTTACAACCGGAAAATGAAGGAACAAAAGCCACTCTTGCAAAAGATCGCCGGGAAATAGCATCTCTCCTGAAAGACGGGTTAACACCGGCGGAAGCCATCCTGCCATATACGCGCCCAAATATCATCCAGGGATTGCTGTTCGAATGATTTATTGTACTTCCGTTTATGAAGATGAGATTACTCATCAGATTATGCTCAAAATATTATGGATTATTTCCAGAACATTTTTCTGAACACAGGGCGATACATTGTAAGGGTAACGGAAAAATAAGAAAACAAATTAATGCATATAACAATGCCGCACAGTACGGTCATTATTTTGTAATAACTGATCTTGACGATACGTATGAATGCGCTTCATCCTTGGTTACAGATTGGTTGCCGGGTCAGCGTTCCAGCCAATTACTGTTTAGGGTTGCCGTACATGAAGTTGAATCATGGTTACTTGCAGATAAGGAAAACTTTGCCGTCTTTTTTTCGATAAGCCGGGATTTAATTCCGGTGGAACCTGATAACGAGTCAGATCCAAAACAGACCGTCATATCATTGGCCAGGAGATCAAGAAAAAGAAAGATACGGGAGGATATTGTTCCTATTGATGATTATGCGAGTATTGGTCCTGGTTATAACATTCAATTTCAGAAATTCATTCAAAATTTTTGGGATATTAATTCTGCCCGAAAGTATTCACCGAGTCTTGACAGGACTATAAAATCATTGGAAAGCATAATCATCTGAGGCTGTGCCAAAACTTCAGTTTTCGGAACAAGCTCATCTCTCTTTTGAAATGATCTCCGCGATAATTTTAAGTCCCCGGAGGGTCAGCAGTTTCTCAACCACCTTGAATGCGTCCGTAATCGGCTGGAGCACACTGTTGAGTCCGCCGGTGGCGATCACCTGAATATCATCGGCATGACCAACGGCACTCCCTCCCCCGGTCAGGGCCATATCGTGCTTCATTCTGCCGATGAGGGACTCCACAAGCCCCTTGTAGCCGAACACAATGCCGGACTGAATGGAATGGATCGTATTTGTTCCGAGACTCGACGGCGGGGTTTCCAGAGGAACCGACGGCAGCTGGGCGGTATTATTGAACAGCGCCTTCACGGCGGTACCGATCCCCGGAGCAATGCTTACCCCGCAGATCATTCCGGCGGAATCTATGGCCGTAAACGTCAGGGCCGTACCGAAATCCACCACAATGCAGCTTCCCCGGAACCGTGTGTACGCAGCGACGGCGTTACAGACTAGGTCCGTACCGATCTCGTGGAGCGCGGACTCGGGAACAGAAACGGGCAGCCTGTCATACAGGGGCGGCCCCAGTACAATCGGCTTTTTTCCGGTCATCATCTGCACCATCCTGATAAAGGGACCGATGAGCAGGGGCACAACAGAACTGAGCGCAGTCAGCTGAATATCCGCCGCCGATATTCCCGCATCGCGGAACAGGGAGAGCAGGATCGAGCTGTATTCATCCCCGGTCCTGCGGGAATCGGAATATATCCGCCAGTCATATTTCAGGGTATCACCTTCAAAGAGACCCACAACAATATTCGTGTTTCCGATATCTATCACCATCAGCATTGCGCTTCCTCCCCTTTTTATATATCATAACAGCATGGAAACGCTTATACAACCCAGAGTACTCAAAGGTTTCAGGGACTATCTTCCGGAGGCCGAAATTCCCCGGGCCCTGCTCATCGAAAAACTGACCGCTGTTTTCCGGGCCTCGGGCTTTATCCCTATCGACACCCCGGTTCTCGAATACGCGGAGATTCTGCTCCGCAAAAGCGGGGGGGAGACGGAAAAGCAGGTCTTCCGTTTTGAAGACAACGGCGGCAGGGATGTCGCCCTCCGGTTTGACCTTACAGTCCCCTTTGCCCGCTTTGTGGCGGAACACAAGGGGGAACTCTATTTTCCTTTTAAACGTTACCATATCGCGAAGGTCTGGCGGGGGGAAAAACCTCAGGCGGGCCGGTACCGGGAATTCGTCCAGTGCGACTTTGACATCGTCGGTTCCGACAGCGCCGCCGCGGACTTCGAGATACTCCAGCTCATGAAAACCTCCCTTGACGCTATCGGCGTGGATACATGTACCATCAAAATAAACCACCGGGGCATTTTTAACCGCTTCCTCGACCGTATCGGCATGAGGGAGCAGAGCGAGGAGGTGCTGCGAGCGGTGGACAGGCTTGCCAAGGTCGGCGAGGATGAAGTCAGGAGCCAGCTTGAGGCGCTTATACAGGACAGGGTATCTGCGGCGGCGAAGGCTCAGGATATCCTCGATTATATCAGAGGCGGCGATTCATTTGAAGAGACCCTCTCCGTTATGGAACGGATGGCGGGCGGGCCCTCAGAAGGGGCCGCAGAGGATATCGGCAGGATGCGGAAGATCCGGGCAATGATGGAAGCCGCAGGGATCGAACAGTTCTTTGTACTCGATCCCTCCATTACCCGGGGACTGGATTACTATACCGGGATCGTCTACGAGACCTTCCTCGATGAACTGCCGGAACTCGGTTCGGTCTGTTCCGGGGGAAGATACGACAACCTCGCAGGACTGTATATGAAGGAGCGCGTCCCCGGTGTGGGTTCATCCATCGGGCTTGACCGGCTGCTGGCAGGGCTTGAGACGCTGGGCGGAAAAACCGAAATAAAAAGCTTTCTCGACGCGGAGATATTCTGTCTTGACGAAGAGCTCATGCCTTGTTACCAGAAACTCGCCGTGGAACTCCGCAGGGAGGGGATCGCCTGTGAGGTTTTCCCGGATCCCAGGAAAATCAGTCAGCAGTATACTGTGGCAGAAAAAAAGGGCATACCCTTCGGTATTCTCCTAGAGAAACCGGAAGCGGAAAAAAATATACTGACCCTTAAAGACCTGCGGACCCGTGAAACCTTTGAGGGCATTACCCCGGAGAAGGCGGCGGAAAAAATCCGCGCAGAGCTGCCTATTACAGTGCGGCCCCGGTAACCGTGCAGGGTACTTTTATGTGATTTCAAATAATAATTGTAAGTATGGCTGAATTGTGCTATGATAGATATGGTGATACGCCGTTGATTCAGGAGAACAAACAGTTTTTATGAGCTCTTTTATACAAAAAACAAAGAAAATACGAACGTTGTACATAGAGCTTTTGTTTACAGTGCTCGCTTTTGTTGCAATGGTTCTTTTAAGCTATAATTTTATGAGCATCATTGTCCACGGAGGCCTGATCCGCAACGCGGTAGGTTTACTCGACTTTGTGGAGGAGCAGGTTTCATCAAACCTGCTTGAGCCAAAGATGACGCTGGAAGATTTTTCCGAAACAATACGCAACATAATTTTACGCAGAGATTCCATCGAGATATTACAGAATTATGTCAATGATATCTCTGATTATATACTTTTAAGAGGGAGACATGTATCAGATATCAGAGGCATTTACGGGTATTTTGAAACACTGCCGGGCGGACCGATCCTTATACACAGTCGGCACTGGATTCCGTCGGTGGATTATAAACCTGAGGACAGCCGCTGGTATCAGCTGGCTGTCGCATCCGGCGGCGGTATTGTAGAAACGATACCCTATCTAAACAACTCAAAAGATATCATTTTTACATATGCAATATGTATAGTGGATGACGAAGGCCGTCGATTGGGCGTTGTCTGTCTTGATGTGCAAATTGACACCATCGGACAGGATATCGTCAATACAGCTTTAGAGCAGGGCGGTTACGGAACACTGCTGAATCAGAATTTATCGATACTTGCCCACCCAAATGAGGATTTCGTTGGGAAAAATATGCAGGATCCGACAATCCCCTTTTCAATATTTGCGGACGATATACTGAGCGGGAAGGAAGTTTTCGAGAGGCCGATGGTAACCTACAAAAATGAAGACGCCGTCGCCTTTTTCCGATACCTTCCTAACGGCTGGTATGTGGGGCTGGTGATTCCTGAAGCTCAATATTACAGAAACATGACCACTATGGCGATAATTCTCAGTATATTGGGCGCAGTACTCGCTGCGGCGCTGATGGTCGTTTTGATACGCATCGATGCGGCAAAGAACAAATCAGACATCCAGAACAAGCAGAAAAGCACTTTTTTAGCCAATATGAGTCACGAGATACGCACGCCGCTCAACGTCATCATCGGTATGGCTGTCATAGGAAAATCCGCACCCAATATTGAACGCAAGGATTATTGTTTTGAGAAGATAGACGATGCTTCACAGCACCTGCTGGGCGTAATCAACGACATTTTGGATATGTCAAAAATTGAAGCCGATAAATTTGAACTGGTATCGGCGGAATTTCATTTTGAAAAGATGCTGGAACGCATTGTGAACATTATCAACTTCCGGGTAGAGCAGAAACGGCAGCACTTTATTGTCACGGTAGACGAAAAGATTCCCGCTATTCTGGTGGGCGATGACCAGCGGCTGATGCAGGTGATAATCAATCTGCTTTCAAACGCCGTCAAGTTTACGCCTGACGGCGGGAATATCCGCTTGAATGCTTATCTTCAGTCGGAAAAAGATAATATGTGTACTATAGTTATAGAGATCAGCGATACAGGCATAGGTATTGCGCAGGAACATCAGACAAAGATATTCCTCTCTTTTGAGCAGGCGGACAACGGAACATCCAGAAAATTCGGAGGAACGGGACTCGGGCTGGTCATTTCAAAACGTATTGTAGAGATGATGGGCGGAACCATTGGCGTTACATCGACGCCTGGACAGGGTTCTACGTTTACCTTCAGCTTTCGTGCCGCACGGAGCACAGAAAGTTCCGAGTCACTGTCCAGCGCTTCCGATACGCAGGAGCAGCAACCCGTTATACCCGGAGAATTCACCGGCAGCCATATCTTGATGGCGGAAGATGTAGAGATAAACCGTGAAATCATCCTTTCATATATGGAAGGAACCGGCGCGGAAATCGATTGTGCAGAAAACGGATTAGAGGTTTTGAAGAAATTCGATGAAAATTCCGGAAAATATGACCTGGTATTTATGGATGTGCAAATGCCCGAGATGGATGGTCTTGAAGCCACCCGCCTATTACGCGCGCGCGGTGTAAGCATACCTATTATTGCCATGACAGCCAATGTATTTAAGGAAGACATAGAAAAGTGCATTGCTGCCGGTATGAACGATCATATCGGCAAACCGCTTGATATGGATACTGTTTTGAAAATGGTGCGTAATTACCGGGGTAACTGAAAACGTTCCCGTAATACCTGCGCATCAGGAACGAAGTTCCTCAGATGCGCAGGCCCTTCAGGCGCGTAGTTCCTGTTCGCTCCGGGATATCCACTCCCGGCCCATGGTCTTTTTGAAGTTG
>JAISVD010000226.1 GCA_031271875.1 Spirochaetaceae bacterium
TATCCCCTGACCCGGTATCTGGGTGATCTCCGTTACTTCCGGGAGCGTACTCACCTCTGAGAACTTACTCCCTTTGGGGAGTACACCGGTTCCGGTAAGGGCATTGTATTTTTCCATAATCGCCGACCCGAGGGGATGTTCCGACTTCTTTTCAATCCCCGCCGCGAATGAAAGGAGTTCCGTTTCACTGATCCCTGCGGCGGGATAGATTCCGGTCACCGACGGACGGCCTTCGGTGGCGGTACCTGTCTTGTCCAGGATAACCGTATCCACAGTGTGGGCCGCTTCGATACTCTCAGCGTTGCGGAACAGAATACCCTGCTCCGCCCCCTTTCCGGTACCGACCATTATGGCCGTGGGAGTCGCAAGGCCCAGGGCGCAGGGACAGCTTATAACCAGTACCGCGATTCCTATGGAAAGGGCGAACTCCGGGGGCTGTCCCGCGATGAGCCATACAATGGACGCTGCTATTGCGATGGCGATAACCACCGGCACAAAAACAGCGCTTACCTTGTCGGCAAGTTTCGCTATAGGCGCTTTGCTCGCTCCGGCCTCCTCGATCAGTCTGATAATCTGTGCAAGGGTCGTATCCTCACCTACCCGTGTCGCCTTCATCCTGATGTATCCAGAAGTGTTGATCGTGGCTCCGGTTACCGTGGCTCCCGGAACCTTTTCCGCAGGGATACTTTCGCCGGTAATCGCCGATTCATCAACAGCGGCGCTGCCTTCGATGACAATACCGTCAACGGGGACAGAGCTTCCGGCCTTTACAATGAGAATGTCCCCGGCAACGACCTCCGTGACGGGTATCTCGACCTCTGTCCCTCCCCGTTCAGCCAGCGCTGTTTTCGGGGTCAGATCGAGAAGGCGGGTAATCGCGTCGCTCGTCCTGCCTTTTGATCTGTGTTCAAGATATTTTCCCACGGTTATCAGGGTAAGAATGGTTCCGGCAGATTCAAAGTACATATCCATGTGGTAGCGCTGAACCAGCTCTGCGTCTCCCAGTGCAAGGCCGTATCCTATCCGTATTATGGCAAAGATACCGTATACAATGGCCGCCCCCGAACCAATGGCGATAAGCGCGTCCATCGTGGGCGCGCCTTTGAAAAGGCTGCGGAAGCCGTTGATAAAATAACTTCTATTAAAATAGACGATGGCGAGGGTCAGCAGCAGCTGGGTCATGCCAAAGGCGATACTGTTTTCCGTCCCTGCAAGAAACGGCGGAAGAGGCAGTCCCGCCATAGGACCCATGGCGATATACAAAAGGGGTACAAGAAACACCACCGACCAGATGAGCCGGCCCCGCATCCCTGAGGCGGACAACGGTTCCGCCGTTTCTGCCCTGCCGCCGCCCTTTGAGCTCTGTCCCCCGGTTCTGGTCTTTCCCGCGAGAGCGGCGCCATACCCCGCTCCCTTAACCGCGCCGGTTATCTGCGACGTCCCGGTAACGGTTTCATCGTACTCAACGGTCATGCTGTTTTGCAGGAGATTCACCGATACGTTTCTGACACCGGTGACTTTCCGCACCGCTTTTTCAACATGACCGCTGCATGAGGAGCAGGTCATTCCGGTAACCGCAAATTTTTCTTTCATTCCCGTAACTCCTGTATAAAACATATACCACACCACCGAGGGGTGTCAAGGATTTTATTACGGAATGTATCTAAAAGATACTATTATTAAATCAATAGTTATTTTTTGTTGAATCATGTATATTACGAATCATATGAATATGAACTTGCCGGGGCAGAGGCGAAAGATTCAGCGGAATTTGAATCTTCCGTCTGTTTTCTGTAAACTGAAAGCAGTACTGATGTTTAACCGGAAAATATACCTCGCAGAAAAGGATGAACCATGATGAACGAAACCCTCCGCATTATTGCGGAACGCTACTCCTGCCGCGCTTATGACGGCAGACTTCCCGAAAGGGAAAAACTTGACGCCATTGCCAGAGCTGCTATCCAGGCCCCCAGCGCTATGAACCGCCAGCCCTGGCAGATTGTTGTTATCACCGACAAGGCATTTATCGAAGAGATGGATACCGAAGGGATGCGCATACTCTCCGAAGCCGGGGACAGAGCAGCCCATGAGCGGTTTATGGGCCGGGGAGGAAAACTGTATTACAACGCGCCCTGCATGTTTCTGGTACTCAAACAGCCAGGCACGGATATGGACGCAGGTATTGTCAGCGAAAATATCGCCATCGCCGCCGCGTCCCTGGGGCTCGGCAGCGTCATCTGCGGCATGGCGGCGATCCCTTTCACGGGCCAAAAAGGAGACGGGTTCAGAAAGAGAGCGGGATTCCCTCAAGGATGGGAGTTCGGTATCGCTGTTCTCGTTGGCCGTCCAACCGTGACCGGGACACCCCACGAACCGGATACCTCGAAGATCCTGTTCGTGGAATAGCTGTTACAGAGCTGTCCTAAACCGCCGAAATGCGTGACTGCCTGCTTTTCTTTCATCGTTACCCCCATTCGGACACCCCCTTTCAGGTATCCTTCAGTGTAATTTGGGTAACATTTTCTATTTGAGGCATTTGCTCTTTTTGGTAACTTTTTTCTTGAGGCAACGCGACCTCTTGACACCTGAAAGGTGTTTAGTTATAGTTTAGGGCACATAACGGGATGTAGCCTAGGGGCTAAGGCGTCTGGTTTGGGACCAGAAGATCGGGGGTTCAAATCCCTCCATCCCGATAATATATCTCACTAAAATAAAATTCTGAGGTTTTTCCTGCCAGTTCTTTTTCAATTCGTTTTAACCTGAGGCAATGCGCTCTCCGAAATGCCT
>JAISVD010000244.1 GCA_031271875.1 Spirochaetaceae bacterium
AAAAGCTATGCCTATTGTCCTGGTCTTGTCAATTTCCTGCGCGTTAGAATTTTCCATACTTTTCAAATTAACCGCCGCGCCTTTTGCAGATAAAACACCGGCAATTTTTTTAGCGGCAATATATGTGTTTCCCGTACCCGTAAAAAAATAAATGTCTATTTTATTGTTTTCCATGAGCGCTTACCGCCTTTTTATTTTCTTTCCTTCTTTTTTCAAGATAAACCGTCAAAATGGCAATATCGGAAGGTTTTATTCCCGTAATTCTTGACGCCTGCCCCAGAGTTTCGGGTCTTACGCTGTTTAAACGCGATTTCGTTTCGGCAGAAAACGAATTAATTTTATCATAATCAAAATTATCCGGGATTTTTCTGTCTTCATTTTTCTTCATTTTTACCGCCATTTTTTCCGCCAGCGGGCTGTTCCAGCAGGCGGGAAAAAACATCTATTTTCTGGTCGCCGCGGCGATCCTCTTTGCAAGCCTGATGCCCCTCAATACGGTGCGCATAGCATCAACATTTATGGTTACCTATGGCTATTCGGGGACATATATGGTTATCCGTTTTCTGCTCTTTGCAGTTTCCATACTGGCTTTTTTTATCACGGGAAAATACCGCGGTATTGCTGAATACACCGGCGTGTCATATGCGGGTATTGTACTCCTTGCAGGTTACGGACTGCTGATCTGCTGTGATAACTGGGCGTTTTTGGGAGCGGGAACAATACTTCTCACTGCGGGAAGCAGATTTTTCCTGAAATATATACACAAATACTACCTGTGGCAGTAGAACTTACGGAGTTTTATACGGAATCATTCATGATTTTGAGCTTTGTTACAATAAAAATATAAACTGCGAAAGCAGGGCGATGGCAGCGGGAATAAGCAGATTGTCAAAGTCCTTCAGCGGGAGCACTTCGAGAAGCATCGCAGCCCCGGCGATACAGAGGGCGATGGATGTATTATGGGTTATGATAAAGGAAGCCAGAAAAACAGCGGCAAAGCACGCGAGGCTTCCTTCCACTGTTTTTCCTCCGGTAAACGGAATGGAAATATGCCCCACCGCGCGGCCCACAAGGCTTGCGATGCCGTCGCCAAAGGCCAGTGCATAGATACCGAGGGCCGACGCCACGGGATCAAAAAAGAACGCAGTCACCAGTACGCCAAGGGCGAGCGTAACAGGACCAAGAACAAAATGCCCCCGGTCTCTCTGCCGTGAAGCCATATCGGTGACCGAAGAAAAAAGAGGCACATGAACACCCCTGAAACGGAGGGTTTCAGCCAGAGAGTACAAAACAAGAACAGCGCAAAGCAGGACGAGGGTCACAGGACGGTTCAGATGGAGAAAAAACGGCACAAATGCGGCGCATACATGAATGCTTTTACGAAACAGCTCTTTTTTATTTTCATTTATATATTTTCCGGCGAGAATACCTGAGGCGTTTTCATACACAACATTACTCATGGGCTTACATCTCCGAAATCGTCGATTGCACATTCTAATTTCAGTTTACAACCAGAATGTGGTTCCTGTAAAGACTATAGCTACATTAACCACAGGATTTCCAGTTATCTTCCTGTATTCTGATGTAATATGGACTCTCCGTAGAGGATCGGACTGAGCCTGCCGTAAATTTCCGGTTCAAATTCGGGAAGAGGCTGACTTGCATACCTGATATTCTGGGCCGCCAGGTTTGTACCGTCAACACGGACAAGGGTTTCAGGATTTCTGGTAAGAGCATCCCACGCCCGGACGGATTCGGAAAAATTCACCTGGGCATTGGCGCGTCTCCTGCTGTCCCCGGTCTGGTCTGCGATCCGGTACTGTACAACTCCCAGATTGTTCGTGGCGTACATGTAATGCTCCACCAGTATCCCGTGATCCGCCCGTATCTGGGGAAGGAATACATTGTAACGCGTCCGCTGGGAATCCAGGAGCTCGATAAGACGTTCATAGTACCCTTGAGCCGCATAGTAGTCACCCCGATTATACAGGGTATTTGCCAAGGCAAACAATGCGTTTTCATCCGAAGGTTTCTCGGCAACAGTTTTGATAAAAGATCCCAGAGCGTCTCCATAATTCCGGTTGTGATACTGGACATATCCCATCTTGTACCGCACGGAGGGAATATCCCACGCCTCTTCCACCGCGCGGCTGTAGTTCATAAACGCCTGATCCAGATCGCCGGAGATAAAATAATCAAGGTCCGCAAGATCGGCAAAAAGATGCCCTATCCGTTGATCCCCGGGAATCCTGTTTTTCTCCCGCTCAAAAAGCCGGATTCCGGCGACATAGGTCTCCTCCGCTTTAATATAATCGAGGTCATCCGTATAAATCTCCCCCAGAAGCCGGTAGGTGTCGATATTTCTGATGACCCGGGCGGAAGACATGGTCGGCACTGCGTCAAACACGGGGAGAACAAACTCAAAGAGCTCTTTTGCCGCCGTGCCGTTATGTGTATAGACAAAATAGCGTCCCATATTGTAACCCGCTTCTGGTATGGAAGGACCCGCAAGCAGCGCCTGTTCAAGCATACTCCGCACATCCTGAATATAGGGAGCAAGGCTGTCATCCCGTACACCCGGAGGTCCGTACAGTTTATCCAGCAGATAGCCGCTGAGCTCAACCATATCCGCAGGTTCAAGGGCATTTTTCTTTTTTCCGTAGAACCGGTCCTTCAGGGGCAGTACCTCCCTGAGATTATCGGTCCTGATAAAATACCGCATCATCCGGGACATATACAGATCGGTCGTACCATAGAGCTGCATAAGCGTCGCGTAAGTACTGCGGGCGCTCTCATATTTTGAAGGATCCCGCTCACCGGCCCATTCCATATAGATATCCCCCAGCAGGAGCATACCATCGCGATCGTTGATATAATGGTCCAGTACCCGCCGTTTGACGATCTCCTCCGCCCGTTCATAATTCAGCAGATCCTCCAGCTCCATCCGCGCATATTCGAGTCCTGCGGTTTTATCATTATTAAAACGGAACAGAAGACGCTCATACATCTGCTCAGCCATACCATATTGGCGTTTTTCCCGGTATCCCCGGGCGAAAGCAAAATACCAGCGTTTCTTGCTTTTATAGAGATCCGCCTCATTGAACTTTATCAGGGACTGGGAGTAATGCTCATCTTCGAGAAGGGCATACCCTTCTTTATACAGCGACTCCGCCCTGAGGGGCCGGTAGATGAACTTATTCGTCAGAAACGCGATAAGAATAATAAGGGCAAAGGAAAACACGGCAATAAGAGCCGCCGGCAGGATCTGGTTAATCAGGCGGTATGAAAGGGTTGTTTTACTCGCCTCGTATTCGGCAGCGGACCTTTTCTCGAAATCCCGGGGAATATCGATAATTCTATCCAGGGTTTTTCCCAGCTTGTTCGCCAGCACCTTGGCGGAGGGACGCTGTATAACCTCATGCACCAGGGCGGCGATGGTTTCCTCGTTAAAATCATCCCCCGAAATCATCTGCGCAATGGCAATCCTCAGATTAAGGGGATAGGAGTCAAGATTTTTGAGAAAGGAATCGTATTGTTCCTGGGTAAATTCAGAGGGAAGAGTCTCTCCCTTCTCAGGGGCTCCACCGCCGGACCGCTTCCCCTGTACAGGGTCATTGAAATCGGAAAATCCGGAAATAACAAAATCATCCACCGGGGATGAATCGTTAAAACTCTCCTCTTTTTTAGGTTCCGCATCAAATCCGGTTCCGGGGAAGTCTCCAAAGTCATCCTCAAAAGAGAGGGGAGAGGATTCGGCGACATCACCATCGTTCATCGAAAATGCATCACGGGGAGTAATATCATCCAATGAAATTTCATCCCCGATTTTCCCCGCCGAGGCATCCGGTGTATTCAAGCCATCACTTTCATCCATATCCCAGGCAGGCAGCCCGCCGTCAAAAGAGGGAAGATCATCCAGAGAACCCAACCCTGGATCGTCCTCTCCCGGAGGAGTATCAAAAGAAACCTCCGCAGGGACGGGTTCCTCATGAACGGCGGATTCATCCGGAACCGCCGGTATATCATCGGGCAGGGAGAAATCATCAAACCCCGCTGTATCAAGGTCGTCAAGGGAAAAATCTTCAGCCCCCGGGGAACTCTCTTCAACAGGTGCCGCCGCTTCCCCGGCTGTCTCCGGGGCCATGGAAAATGGTTCATCATCCATCGAAAATGCATCAATTCCG
>JAISVD010000264.1 GCA_031271875.1 Spirochaetaceae bacterium
ACGCATTTTCGGAGGACAATTCGCGGCTCCCCGATGGAGGAGGTTCCTCCCCGGAAGAAAAGCGCAGGAGAGGCGGGGAGGCTGAAAATCTGCCTCTCTGGATATACCTGAGCGCCCTCGGCCTTACTGTGTTTATTGTTATCGCGGCGCTGCTCTATTTCAGGTAAAACGAGATTCACTGCGATGCGCCCCCTCCATCGGCGGCCTTTTTCTTTTTTCTATATGGTAAATCTCTTTTTCATATTTGCGAGAATTTCAATCGCCTTGTCCGCCTCCACTTCTGCGGCGGGTTCATGGTACTCGACAAGATGGGGCGGTATCTCCTGGAGGAACGGGGAGGGGACGCATTCAACCACGCTCTGTATCTTCCGCCGTCTGCTGCAGCTTGAAAGAAACAGCTTGTCCCGCGCCCTGGTTATGGCCACATAAAACAGCCGCCGCTCCTCTTCTATGCTGCCGTCCCCCTCCTCCAGGCTGCGGGCGTGGGGAATGATCCCGTCTTCCGCCCCGATGATAAAGACCACCGGGAACTCAAGGCCCTTTGAGGCGTGGATGGTCATCAGATTCACCTTTCCCTTTCCACTGTCGTCGTCCATATCGTCCCGTGAGAGCAGGGTGATCCTGTTAAGGTAGGCAAAGAGTCCGGGATCAAAGTTGTCCGGATTTTTCTCCCAGGTATCGATGGAGTTGATGAGGCTGTCGATATTCAAAAGCTTGTAACGGGCGGCTTTTTCGTTTTTCTGGTACTCCTGTACAAGATAGCTCAGGTAATCGATAGTATCCACCATCGCCTTGACTTTCTTGGAAAGCCCCCGTCCCCCCAGCATCTGGGCCCGCTGCTCTGTTATGAGATTGACAAACTCCTCCAGATCCGCCTTTGCCTTCTCCGACAGGGGGGAGTCCTCCGCAGCGAGGTGGGCGTTTATGCTGGTCCAGAGGGAACATTTGCGCATCCCCGAAAATTCCGATATTTGTTCAATTGTTCTGCGTCCGATACCCCTCCGGGGGGTGTTGATTATCCGCAATAAATTGATATCATCATCGTGGTTCGCGATAACCCTGAGGTAGCTGATGATATCATTTATCTCCTTGCGCTGGAAAAAGCTCGTCCCCCCGCTGACCGTATAGGGGATGTTGGCGTCGAGAAACGCCTCCTCGATGGCCCGGGTAAGTGTGTTTGCCCGGACAAGCACCCCGAAGTCATCGTACTTGCGCCTGTCCGCCATACATACCGCCCGGATAGTGTCCGCAACAAAGTCTGCTTCGGCGGTTTCGTTTTCCGGCAGGTATATCTCGATGGGACGGCCCGAGCCGTTTCCCGACCAGAGGGCCTTCTCCTTTCTGTTTGTATTGTGGGAGATAACGCCGTTCGCCGCCTCCAGGATTGTCTCGGTGGAGCGGTAGTTCTGTTCAAGCTTTATCTCCCGGAGATCCGGAAAGTCCCGTTCAAACATCCGTATGTTTTCGTAATTCGCCCCCCGCCAGGAGTCTATGGACTGGTCATCGTCCCCCACGACCGCCACATTGCCCGTAGCGAGCATGTGCATGAACTGGTACTGCTGGATGCTGGTGTCCTGAAATTCATCTACCATTATATACCGATACCGCTGGCGGTATTTTTCCAGCACATCCGGGTGTTCCCTGAACAGTTTTATGGGCAGCACGATGAGGTCGTCAAAATCAACCGCATTGTAGAGCTTCAAACCCGCCTGATACTCCTCATACAGTTTCCTGTACTGATCGTTGGCGTTTTCCCAATTCCGGTGGCCCGATTTGATCCCCGAAAAAAGCGCGCCGATTTTGTATACATCGAGGCTGTCCGCGGTAAAGCCGAGTTCCCGTCCTGTGTCCTTTATGAGCTGGTTCCGGTCAACCTCGTCGTAAATCGAAAAATTTTCCCGCCATCCCAGCCGTTCAATATCCTGCCTGAGAATTTTTACCCCAAAGGCGTGGAAGGTAGAAATCGTCATATTCTGGAGCTTTTTCCCCGTCAGCTCCTTTATGCGTTCCTCCATCTCCCGTGCAGCCTTGTTGGTGAATGTCAGCGCCAGAATCGAGTGCTGGGGGATTCCGTTATCAAGCATATAGGCAATGCGGAAGGTGATAACCCGGGTCTTTCCCGAACCAGCGCCCGCGATAATCAGCAGGGGACCATCGATAGTAGTCACAGCCGCATACTGTTCGTCATTCAGTTCCGCACGATAGTTTATAGCCATAGAACGATATTCTATCAGAAAAGAGGGGAAGGGGAAATATGGGGTCATAGTATTCCTGAATCGAACAAAAAATACCTTTATCCTGTTATTTAACACATTTTTAGCAATTTAACACATTTTCGCTTGACATATATCAAAAAAAATGATATTATATTTTTATAATATCAGATCGTAATTGCGATCCTGTATAATAAAGCGAATGGTGAATAACCATTGCTGTAAAAAGCCTTGTGTCTCTTAATGATTCACAAGGCTTTTTATTAACCCATCCGGCTGTCGTTGATGACCGGATAGGTTGATAATTGTAGAGCTTTATACAGGAGGCAATTATGTTAATTGACAAGACGCTTTTTAATTATGTTACCTATCACACTATTGAACATATCACACTCTTTCTTAAAGAGATCCTGGAAGGATACGGCTTTACAGTAAGGCTAAAGGAATCCGGTTCAACTGAATCTTTCTATTTACATATTACATATAACTTTCATCAATTCTATAAAGAGATCAGAGTTTCCAATCATGCCCCAAATACAGAACATGATTACGATATATCCGCCTCCTTCGACCGTCCCGGCGCAATAAACTGTCATGAGTTTTTATTGCAATTTCTCGATTCTCTCAATCTGCCATACCCCGTACAAACCATGAATTACAAATATACCGAAGATATTTTAAAGGGCCTCAAGAGCGGAAAACTCAAAATGATGTTTCCAGAGAATACAAAAGTTAAAGCGGTTCTGCTCACGCCCATCAAGGCATAAATCAGTGTTTCCCAAATAAAGCCAAGTTGATAAGGAGGATAGTATGTCAGATTGGTATGACGGCGATGTTGAATATCCGGATCCGGATGATCCGGATTATGATGAAAAAATGGGCTTGACCGCAGATGATGAAGATGATGACTTTTTTGATGATGAGGAGGATATATAAAAAAAGTATCACACCCCCAAAATAATTCTGGGGAACCCTGAACATCCCTGGTGATGTTCTATCATCAGCCGGAAACGGCTAAACTGAGGAGTTTTTATGTCTCAAAAAAAGGATTTACTTGGTACTGTTATTGATTTGGGAAATGTTCTTGCCGATGTTACAAAGCATAAAGACGGAGGTTATACAACAATCTTTTCCGGAAAGTCAGGTTACCGGCCTGAATTGGGAAAATGTGACGTAGGCAGCAAAAGTATGCTGCTGGAAGTCTTATCATGGTTTGCAAAGATGTAGGGCTTTAACAGGAAACAACCGCTGTGTAAAGACATAAGGTACACAGCGGTTGTTTTGTAACCTTCGCGAATCGAACAAGAAAACAGGGCAAAGGTATTAAAAAAGAGCGAAAAAACAGAAACGCCGCCGATTTACGGGGGCGTTTCTGTTTTTCTTTCTTTATATGCATAATATCCTTTACTCTATGTTTTTTACTGGATTAAGAATCGCTATCAAAGAAGCAATTGCAAAACTTTTTCAGTTTTGCAATTGCGACCATAGATCACTTCTCATCTGTCTGGGTTGAAAGGAATATCTGGAGGGACATCTGTTTTACCTGGTCCTGGAGCTCTTCGATCTGGTCGATATGGTAATCCTCGTCCTTCAGAATCTCCTGGAGCATCCCCTTTGTGGCATAATCCTTTACCTCTTTTGCGAGTATGATCGCCTCATTATAGTCCCTGATGGTATCGGATTCCGCTTTATGGTCATAACCGAGCTGGGCAGGTACGTCATCTCCTATAAAAATCTGGTTCAGGGTGGAAACTTTCGGTTTTCCCTCAAGAAACAGGATACGGGCAATTAACTTTTCCGCATGTTTCATCTCGCTGATTGCCCGCCGTTCACTTATCTTGTGCAGTTTGTCATATCCCCAGTTTTCGCACATCTCCGCGTGAACCATGTACTGGTTTATCGCGGTCAGTTCACCGGCCAGAAGATAGTTCAATCTGTCGATCAGTTTGGAATCACCTTTCATTTCACGTCTCCTTTGTTTTCCTTATGGATGTATATAGATGGAAACTGTTTTCTGTAAACAGTTCATATAATAAAGATTTTAGTGTACCGCCTGTGGCAATGCAAATTTTTTCAGGCAAATGGGGACAGAGCTGCTCTGAGAGATCGCGGCCGCAAAGCGGCTCTGGGATATCCAAATCGCCGGTTAAAAGCACACAACAACCGTTGAATTATTACGCTTTTTCGGATATGATATAAATGATGACAGATATCAAGCTGCCCGAAGACATGAAGGGATATCGCCTCCATTTTGTGGGAATAAAAGGGACCGGCATGACTGCTCTTGCTGAAATATGCAATTCCCGGGGTGCCGTTCTGTCGGGAAGTGACGTTTCCGAACGGTTTTACACCGATGATATCCTGGAAAAGCTCAATATCCCCCCTGTTACCCCCTTCTCCTCCGATAATATTACCGGGGACATAGCGCTGGTGGTTTACTCCTCCGCATATAAACCGGAGGAAAATCCGGAACTGATCGCCGCTGCGGAAAGGGGTATCCCCTGCATGATGTATTCCGAAGTCCTCGGTGCACTGTCGGCGGCCAGCTACAGCTGCGGCATCGCGGGGGTTCACGGCAAGACAACCACCACGGGGCTTACCGGTTCCATCCTGCGGGAGCTGAATTTTCCCGCCCAGGTACTCGCCGGGAGCGTCATTACCAGCTTTGGCGACAGCTGTACCCTCAACCTGGGGCACGATTATTTTGTCGCGGAAACCTGCGAATACCAGCGGAATTTTCTCCGCTTTCATCCCAGAAAAATACTGCTCACCAGCATTGAAAGCGACCACCAGGATTACTATCCCACCTACGAGTCCATCCTCGCCGCCTTCAAGGAGTACATCGAGCTCCTTCCCGACTTCAGCGAGATCATATACTGCGCCGATGATCCGGGGGTTATCGAAGCTGTCAAGTTCATCTTTACCGACCGTCCCGACCTCGTCTACATCCCCTACGGCGAGAAGGCCATGGGAGACTTCAAGCTTGTGTACCGGGGGCTTAAAAACGAAAAACAGGTATTTACCCTGGAGGGTTTCTCCGGGGAATTCCGCCTCTGCGTACCGGGCAGGCACAATGCCCGCAACGCCGCAGGAGCTGTGGCTCTTGCTTTGGCGCTGCTGCGGGAAAAAAACGATGCCGTTACCCCCGCCGATATCGAGCGGATCCGTGCGGGTCTCCTCTCCTTCCGGGGCGCCAAGCGCCGTTCCGAGGTGGTGGGGAACGCCGCGGGTATCCTGTTTGTCGATGATTACGGCCACCACCCCACGGCTATTGCAACGACCCTCTTAGGGTTAAAGGAATTCTACCCCGGACGGCGTCTCGTGGTGGACTTCATGTCCCATACCTACTCCCGGACAGCGGCGCTCCTTTCAGAATTCGCCTCCTCCTTCGGGGCCGCCGATGAGGTGATCCTGCACAAAATATACGGTTCCGCCCGGGAAAAATATGACGGCAACGTAACAGGCCGGAAGCTCTATTCAAAGACACATTGCAGGCACCCGAATGTCAGATACTTTGAAGAGGTTATGGACGCCGAAACCTATCTCCGGTCGAACCTGAAGAAAAACGACCTCTTTGTTACCATGGGCGCCGGGGACAACTGGAAGCTCGGAAAAGCGCTGTTCGGCTATTTTTCGGAACAGGATATATCCGTTCTGTAAGGGCCTTTGGGAATGGGGAGTATACCGCAATGAAAAGCATGACAGGTTACGCATACAGGGAGATATCCGGGGCGGCGGCGGTTTCCGCAACGGAAGCTGCCGCGCGAATTCTTTCCATTGAAATAAAAAGCTACAACTCCCGGTTCCTTGACCTTTCGGTGTACATGCCGGGGTTCCTCGGACGGATCGAGTCACGGGTACGGGATGCCGCAAAGAACCACATCCAGCGGGGCAAAGTTGACGTAAACATACGCATACGGGAAACTTCCGGTTCTTTTGCGGTGACCGCCGACATCGATGCGGCAAAGAGCTATCACGAGGCGATACAGAAGATAGCCCGCAGCCTTGGTCAGGGCGATGCCGTTCCCCTCAGCCTTATTGTCGCTCAAGAGGGGGTTCTCCGTTCGGAGCGGGAATCCGATCCCGAGGAGTAT
>JAISVD010000266.1 GCA_031271875.1 Spirochaetaceae bacterium
GCTGCGTCCGTGGATCGCCGTTATGGTATGGCTGAATCTGAGGGGTATCCCGAAGTTTTCCACACACTGAACGATATTTCTGGTGAGTCCCGATGAGAAGGGCATCACTTCGCAGATGAGTTTTACCTCCGCGCCTTCAAGGGTGAGTCTCCGGGCCATGATGAGGCCGATATCCCCGGAACCGAGAATGACGACTTTTTTCCCCGGCAGGTATCCGTCGATATTGACAAACCGCTGGGCCGCTCCGGCGGTGAATATCCCCGCAGGGCGGGTCCCCGGAAGAACAAGAGCGCCCCTGGTCCGTTCGCGGCAGCCCATGGCGAATATGACCGCTTTTGCGCGGATATCCATCATTCCGTCCCTGGCGTTGATGGCGATGATCCGCTTGTTATACCCGATTTCTCCGGTCAGAACCTCCGCCGAAAGGACCATGGTGTCGGTTTTGTAACCGATATTGAGCCTCCGCACTTCGTCAACGAACCGGCCCGCATATTCAGGCCCGGTCAACTCCTCGCCAAAATAGTGGAGCCCGAAGCCGTTGTGTATACACTGAAGGAGGATTCCCCCCAACCGGGTATCCCGTTCCAGTATGAGTATCCGGCCCGCAAGCGCTTCTCCGCCGTTTTCCGCAGCGGAAACCGCTGCCGCGAGTCCTCCGGGGCCGCCTCCGATTATGACGATGTCATATTCTGTGGTCATCTATTCACACACCTCCCGGGTTGACTTCGCTTCGCGAAGTCGGCTGTTCAGGATGAATGAACTTCCGCCGTTTTTCGTGACATGTATCATCGGAATCGAGCGCTCCCTGCTGATGATCTCCGTGATCCGGGGGGAACAGAACCCGCCCTGGCACCGGCCCATCCCCGCTCTGGTGCGGCGTTTTACTCCGTCCAGGTCCTCCGCTCCGATAACGCCCCGAACCGCCTGAAGTATTTCCGCTTCGGTTATCATTTCGCAGCGGCAGATGACCCGTCCGTAGAGCGGGTTCTCTGCTATAAGCTGGGCCTTTCTTTCGGGATCGGCGTTCCTGAAAGACTCGATACCCCGGTGCAGGGGAATAAAGTCCGGGTTCGGCGTGAAGGTAAGGCCCGCTTCTTCAAGGAGGTGTTTTACATGGAGCGCAATCGCCGGGGCCGATGTCAGTCCCGGTGATGAGATTCCCGCGACATTTATGAACCCCCGGACGGCGCTGTCCTCTTCGATGATAAAATCTCCGACCGGTTCCCCGGCGCGTTCGGCGGGGTGGTATGCGATAGCCCGTACTCCCGCGAAGGAGTTGATGATATTTCTCCGGGGAATTCCGGGAAAGGAGCGTTCCCCCTGTTGGATGACGAAATCCTGTCCGGCCCTGGTGGTATCGGTGTATCGCTTGTCTTCACAGTCATCCGCCGAGGGGCCGATGAGGATATTGCCGTCCACCGTCGGGGTCACCAGCACACCCTTGCCCAGCACTCCCGGTGTCTGGAACACCACACGTCCGGTGAGTCCCCGGGTGTTGCTGTCGAGGAGCGTGTATTCTCCCCGGCGGGGGATGATGCTGAAATCCCGTGCCCCCGCCATTCTGCTGATTTCGTCCGCAAAGAGTCCTGCGGCGTTTATGACGAAACGGGCGCGGATAGCGCCTTTCCCGGTGGTGATGACGAAACCCCGGAGATCTTCCGGCGGTTCACGGGTAATCCCCCGAACCGCCGAATTGAGGAAAAACCGTACCCCGTTTTGGGCCGCATTTTCGGCCAGCGACCAGGTTGCCTGGTAGGGGCTGATGATTCCCGCAGAGGGGGCAAAGAGCGCCGCCGTTACGTCCCGGTTCAGCCGGCCCTCCATGGCCCGCGCCTCATCTCCGGTGAGTATCCTGAGTCCCTGAACACCGTTTTTCTCTCCCCGCTCTTTGAGGGTATGCAGTGTCCTGAGATCGGCATCATCGAAACCGATAACCAGAGAACCGATTCTGCTGAAATCAAAATGGAGTTCCTCCGCCAGCCGGGTGAAGAGCGGGTTCCCTTCGGCATTGAACCGGGCCATCAGAGTTCCGGGTTCGGGATCGTATCCTGCATGGATGATCCCGGAATTCGCTTTCGAAGCGCCGCAGGAGACATCGCTCTCCTTTTCGATGACGCACACCTTCAGGCGATATCTGGAAAGTTCCCGCGCAATGGCGGAACCGACGATTCCCGCTCCTATTATTGCCGCATCATATATCATGTACCGCTCCGTCAGAGGGACTCTCCCAGCGGAGCGCGCGGTCTACCGCTTTTTTCCATCCCCCATAGAGCCGTTCCCGCTCGGCTTCTTCCATAACAGGGTTAAATATTTTGCCGGACTGCTGTTGCCTTGCGAGAATCTCGTTTTTGTCCCGCCAGAACCCCGAAGCAAGTCCCGCAAGGAATGCCGCCCCCAGGGCGGTGGTTTCGGTGTTGGCGGGCCGGAGTACCGGGGTGTTGAGGATGTCCGCCTGGAACTGGAGCATCACGTCGCTGACACTGGCGCCGCCGTCAACTTTGATGCTGGTGAGGGGGTGACCTGAATCTGCGATCATGCACTCCAGCATCTCTTTCACCTGGTAGGCGATACCCTCCAGAGCCGCCCGGCAGATGTGGGCCTTCCGTACGCCCCGGGTAAGACCGGTGATCGTTCCCCGGGCGTACATATCCCAGTGGGGAGCGCCCAGTCCGACAAAGGCCGGAACCAGATAGACGCCATTGGAATCAGGGACTGTTTCCGCAAGCGTATCGCACTCCTGGGCGGTGCCTATGAGTTCCAGTTCGTCCCGGAGCCACTTTATGACCGCCCCTCCGATGAAAACGCTCCCTTCAAGAGCGTACTGGATCTTTCCGTCCATGCCGAGGGCGATTGTGGTGAGGAGATTTTCTGAAACCACCGGTTTGTCTCCGGTGTTCATCAGCATGAAACAGCCTGTACCGTAGGTATTTTTCGTGTCCCCCTTGTTGAAGCATCCCTGCCCGAAAAGGGCCGCCTGCTGGTCTCCCACGGCTGAGCCTATGGGTATGCTGAAGCCGCATACTTCCGGGTCGGTATTGCCGAAGATCTCGCTGGAATTGTGCACATCCGGCAACATGCACCGGGGTATATCCATCAGCCTCAGAAGCTCATCGTCCCAGTCGTGGAGATATATATTGTAGAGCATGGTCCTGCTGGCATTGGTGAAATCCGTCGCGTACACTTCGCCGCCGGTCAGTTTCCAGATGAGCCATGTGTCTATGGTTCCCGCAAGTATCTCCCCTTTTTTCGCCCGTTTGCGGAGTCCCGGAATAGTGTCGAGGAGCCATTTGATTTTTGTGGCCGAAAAATAGGCGTCAATGAGGAGTCCTGTCCTTTCCCTGATAATGTCCATCATCCCGTCTCTTACGAGTTCCTCGCAGAGCGCCGCTGTCCTGCGGCACTGCCAGACAATAGCGTTATAGACCGGACGGCCCGTTTTCCGTTCCCAGAGGACAACGGTTTCCCGCTGGTTTGTTATACCCAACGCCGCCAGCTCCCCCGGCGGTATCGCGGGGCCGTCAGCTCCTGCCGCCAGAGCCTCCTGCATTACCGTGAGCTGGCTGTTGAAGAGTACTTCCGGGTCGTGTTCGACCCAGCCCGGTTTCGGATATATCTGGGGGAATTCCTGAGCTTTAGAGCGGACAGCGATGGTGTCTCTGTCAAATAGTATTGCCCGGGATGATGTTGTTCCCTGGTCCAGGGCCAGTATGTATCTCTTTTCCATACAGAATTCTCCTTATTATATGCTGTGGTTTCCGGATGCAAGGCGCCGCTTCTGTCGGGCATACTGCCAATTATTTTATTGTAACACAGGAATGGATAGGGGACAAATTTTTTGTTGACTAAGGAGAATCTCTGTATGGGTGTATGTCCGGGAGGTTGTGAGAATACTATTTTTCCCTGTAATACAAAACTTATGGTATAATAGGCAAAATTATTGGTACAGATATGAAAACAGGATGTGATGATGGAATATATTGCTCATGTGAGGGGAAATGAAAACGGGGGGTGGGTAGATATCCCGGAATATTGCAGGTATGCAGATAACAGAGTATATTTTGATCGTCGCTCTTTGGGGCGTGGGTTGAAACATATTTTTAGAAGAATGGAATCTGTCCTGACAAACTCAGGACAGAACTTTTTTATTATTTTGTCTTGACAAATTTCATCTAGCGATATATTTTCATATTATTAATGAATAAATATGTAAAGAGGTGTTATTTATGGCTTACAAAGCCCGATATAAAATAAACTCTGACACTGAATACCAGCTATTAACGACCCACTTGGAAGAGACAGCTATGTATGTCGAACTGTTTGCTCAAAAAATAGGTTTCTCAAAACCCGCGCTTCTGACTGCTTTGGTTCATGATCTGGGAAAAAACTGTAAATCCTGGGCCGAATACCTTGAAGAAAGTCACAACAAGGGCAAGAGAAGCAAAAAAGAAGACCACGGAACAGCAGGGGGACAATATTTATATGAAATAATTTCAAAAAAAGCCAAATCCGGAAATGAATTAGTCGCTCAGCTTCTTGCCTCATGTGTATTGTATCATCATGGGTCTGGATTACCCGATATCATAGAACCCGATGGAACAGCTCAATTGTACGAGCGGCTTACAAAAAGTAAGGAAGAAACCCATGTGGAAGAAGCCATTGCGAATCTTGATCATACAATCAAACAGAGACTTGACGCCATACTGACCAATGAAAACTTTATTCCTGAAACAATGGGCGTATTACGAAATATTGTTAAATCTGAAATACCACAGTCCCAACGATTTAACCTTGGACTTACGGCCCGTTTTTTATCAAGCTGTCTTATTGATGGGGACAGGCGATCAAGTGCTTTGTTTGACAGGGGAATACCGGTAAAAAAAGAAGATGCCGTTGTAAAAGCCGACTGGAAGGAATTGCGTATACGCCTTGAGAACCGACTGGCTGAATTTCCTTCTGATGGAAAATTAAACGAAATACGCCGTTCAGTGTCAGAACGCTGTGCCGAATTTGCAAGGCATGAAAGCGGGTTATATACACTGACTGCCGCAACAGGAGCGGGTAAAACCTTGGCGTCATTACGTTATGCCCTCGCTCATGCCGAAGCAGCCGGAAAGGATCATATTTTTATTATTGCACCGTACACTTCGATTCTTGATCAGAATGCAGACGTAATTCGGGGTGTCCTTGATCCGAAAGGTAAAAACGGGGAAATAATATTGGAACATCATTCAAATCTTGAACAAGGCGAAAAAACCGAACAGTTTATTGATTCGTCGGAAACATGGAATGCGCCCATCATTATTACAACAATGGTTCAATTTTTGGAAACTCTTTTTGGCGCAGGTACACGAAAAATCAGGCGGATGCATCAGCTTGCCAATTCCGTCATCATATTTGATGAGGTGCAGACTCTGCCTCTTTCTTGTACTTATTTATTCACTTGGGCAGCTAAGTATTTTTGTCAGAGTGCCAATATTTCGATGCTTTTAACCACTGCAACACAACCAGGACTCGATAAATTAAAATCGGAATACGCGCTTCCTTTAATTGCTGATAATGAAATCATTCCAGATATTGTAAAACACTTTGAAGATTTAAAACGGGTTGAGCTTATTGATAAAACCACAGATAAAGGCTGGACTCTGGATGGAGTTGCGGATTTTATCGAAAGTTTAAATGAAAACAGTATTTTAACCGTTGTTAATATCAAGTCACAGGCTCACAAACTCTATACGAACCTGTCAAATAAACATCCTGATTGGTATATAGTCCATTTGAGTACAAATATGTGTCCTGCTCATCGGAGAAGATATATTTCCCAATTAAAAGAACAGTTACAAAATAAATCAAAAAAATGTGTTTGCATCAGCACACGTCTTATCGAAGCAGGTGTTGATATTGATTTTGACGGAGCGATTCGTTTTTTGGCTGGCTTTGATTCAATAATACAAACAGCCGGACGTTGCAATAGAAATGGAGAATTGAAAGACTCGCAAGGAAAACCTATAAACGGAAAAACGTGGATTGTAAATATTATTAAAGATGAAGAAAAAATTGAGTCTTTGCCTGAACTAATGTGGGGACAAGAAATAATGGGGCGTATATTAAGGGAATTTCACGAAGAGGCGAAAAAATACAAGGACAATCTTTTACATCCTGATTTAATTACTCTTTATTTTGTTTATTATTACAAACAGATGCCTGATTCTCTTTTGAAGCACAATATAAAGGGACGTGATGAAACTGTACTTGATTTATTATCGGATAATACAAAAAGTGAATCTGAATACAAGTCATCAGCAGTGCAGAAATATGGAGAGAATGCGAAACCTCTGACTGATTTTCGGCAATCTTTTGAAAGTGCATGGAAAGCATTTGAAGTGATAGCTGAGGATACTATCGGAGTTATTGTACCTTTTGAGGATGGAGGCAGAATTATTGGAGAATTGTTTGCACTTCCTGATATAAAACGGTGTATAACATTACTGCAAGAAGCTCAACAGTATTCAGTTAATGTTTATTATAACAAGCTTAGTCAATTTATTGAAGATAAAATGATTACAAAGATTTTTCTTGATAATGATCTGGAAATTTATGCTCTTGATGAAGAGTTCTATAATCAGAATATAGGTTTAACAAATGTAGAAGGTTATATGTCACCAAAAATTAGTTAAGGAGGTTGAAGTGGAAAATAAAATTGAATATCTGCTTACGGGAAGGTATGCGCTTTTTACTGATCCGGTTACCAAGATAGGCGGGGAGAAGAGTACCTATCATCTGCCGACGTATCAGGCGCTAAAAGGTATAACCGAATCAATATATTGGAAGCCGACCCTTGTCTGGATTATTGATAAGGTCAGAATTTTGCATAAAATTCAGACTGAATCAAAAAATGTAAAGCCTCTTCTTATGGATGGGCAGTACGGAACAAATCGGCATGACCTTTCAATTTATACATATCTTCGGGATGTCTCATATCAGGTTCAAGCCCATTTTGAATGGAATTTAAACCGTGATGATCTCGCCATCGACCGCAATGAAGATAAACATTATCAGATAGCCCATCGTATGCTTGAAAAAGGCGGAAGAAGAGATATTTTTCTTGGGGCCAGAGAATGTCAGGGCTATGTAGAACCTTGTCGGTTTGGAAAAGACGCAGGTCATTATGACAAAGAAAATGAACTTTCTTATGGCCTAATGTTTCACAGTTTTGAGTATCCATCTGAAAGCGGAATAGAAAAGCTTTCTGCCCGGTTTTGGCAAGCGAAGATGAATGGCGGCGTTATTGAGTTTCCCCGTCCGGAAAAATGCCCTCACAAACGGGAAGTAGGGCCGATGAGCTATGAAATAGTGACGGTAAACACCGAGGAGGTTATAGACTAATGGGTTGGCTTACAGAACTAAGTACAGTGTATGATCGTGTCGCAGAAAACAAGAAAATTGAAAAAAAACCTCTTCCTCTATATCACATTACAAACAACGCCCCGTTGGTAATAACTCTTGACGGTGAAGGCAATTTTATTTCCGCCAAATTGCTGGGGAAAGCTGAAAGAGATGACTGGCAGACCTGTATGCCCTGTACGGAAAAGAGTGCTGCCAGAACAAGCGGTGTCGAGGCGTATCCGTTTTGTGATAAACTTGAATATGTCGCCGGTGATTATGCGAATTATGCGGAAGGGAAAAATTTAAAAACAAAGCATGATGAATATAATACCCTTTTAAGTAATTGGGCGCAATCAGAGAGTTCAAATCAAAAAATAATGAGCGTTTATAAGTATGTAAAAAAAGGAACGCTCATTAAGGATATTCTAAAAGACGGGAGTATTCCGGAAATGGATACTCCTGCCAAAATCGGCGCTAAAGAAAGTAATATTTTTATCCGTTGGAATGTGGAAATCTCTGGTGATGCAGAAAGCCGAACATGGCAAGATTCTGAAATTCAGCAACTCTGGATTGAATATTATTCTCGCTGTTACCTCAAAGATAGGAACTTTTGTTATATCTCAGGAAAAAATGAACCAATAGCGGAACTGCATCCTGCTAAAATACGCAATGCTGGAGATAGCGCAAAACTTATCTCGTCCAATGATAATTCTAATTATACTTTCCGTGGACGTTTTACAAATGCGAATCAAGCTTGTCAGATTGGAATGGACGTTTCCGTTAAAGCCCATAATGCGCTCAGGTGGCTTATTGACAGACAGGGCACTACCATTGGAAATGGCCTAACAATTGTTTCGTGGTGTTCTGCCTCCGATATTCAGCCGGACTTGTTAAAAAGTTCCCATGACTTGAATCCTGACGAGGAGGATGAAGGTGAAGGATATTTTACTCTGGAAGAATCTGCCAAGAGAATTAAGAACAGACTTTTGGGATATTACGGGGAAATTCCGGAGAACGATAAAATACTTATTATGGGACTCAACGCTGCAACTCCCGGCAGGATGTCGCTTTTGTTGTATCGGGAATTTACAAAATCTGCTTTTTTTGAAGCCCAGAAATATTGGCACAGTCATCTTGCATGGTTTTATACTTATTGGAAAAAAGGAGAAAAAACGCCGTACCGTACTGTGTCCGCTCCATCGCCGGAAGAAATCGCAAAGGCAGCGTATAGCGGGCATATAAGTGATAGTGCCAAGTCCATGACAATACAGAGGCTTTTGTCCTGCATTATTGATAAAACGCCGATACCATCTGATATTGAGCAGTTATGTTTCACCAGAGCCTCGCGTTTGAATACCCTTGACGGATCGGAACGGGAAAAAACACTGGAAACCGCCTGCGCGGTTATTAAATACAATTTCTATGCAAAAGACAAGGAGGATTATACTGTGGGATTGGAAGAAGATCGGACAGATCGGGATTACCTTTATGGTAGACTTTTAGCGGTTGCTGATAAAATTGAAACTGTGGTTTTGGAGGATAGAAATGAAAATCGACAAAGCAATGCAGTGCGGTATATGCAGCGTTTTTCAAAGTATCCTTATTCGACATGGAATTATCTTTACACAGATAAATTGCAACC
>JAISVD010000286.1 GCA_031271875.1 Spirochaetaceae bacterium
GCCATAACGGTGGTATACCCATTTCCTGCAAGTGCTTTCCACCCCTCAATAGTCTCCGGCTTCAGCCGCAAAGAAAACAGGACCTTTTTCGTCCGCCGTTTTATCTCTGCCAGTGTTTCCTGAAATTCATTACCCGTCATCTCCGGGATATCTGAATAATCAATTGTTTTTTCGGCAGCTTCAGTTACCTGCTGTTTTGCTTTTTCGGGGATATCTCCCTCAGTATAAAGTATGGTTTTTACGATTTTCGACATAGAGTACGCGCTCCTTTGTATCGGCAAGCCGGGCCGAAATAATTCGGATAGTATCGTCATCATCCCGATATGTGATATATACAGTTACTATATTCCCTACCATTCCAATGATTCTCTATCGGTCCTCATGGATGGAATTTTTGATGTCATAAATTTCCAGTGGGTCATTAAGTACATATTGAGCCGTTTCAAAGTCGATTCCGTGTTTCGCTTTATTGATTTTATTTTTTTCATCATGCCGCTCAATATGTATCTTCATGAATATAGTATATTTTTGTATATACATTTCGTCAATACGTTTACTGAAGATTTCCGAATAACTCTATGTTTTTGAAGGAAATACTATGAAAGAGGGAATCCGTTTCAAATGCGTAGGATATCAAGGAATAACCGTTATTCCTGTTCATACCATATAAAGAAAAAGGGCTGTCAAGATGTTACTTCCTGAACAGCCTTTTTTTGTTGCCTAACAGATAATCTATGTCAAGAAACATTCTGTTGGGAAACAGCGGACGTTAATAACCTCCGTAGCTGTATCCCTGTTTGCTGTATGATGACGATGACTGGCTTCTTGATCGTTCCCTCTCGATAGCTTCATTTACCCGTATTCGCCGTCCTTCGAATTCGTTGCCGTCCAGCGCCTGTATCGCTTCCAATGCCTGTTTTTCGTCAGCCATTTCAACAAACCCGAATCCCTTTGCCTGTCCCGAATACCTGTCAAAAACAATATTCGCCGCGACCACTTCCCCAAATTGTGAAAACAGGGAACACAGACTCTGTTCCGTTGTGGCGTAATTCATATTACCCACATAAAGCTTTTTTGCCATTTACCAAAACATCCTTCTTCAGAAAAATCATTCAATCCAAAATGAAATGAATGCCGGAAATCTCAGGGACAGAGAAATCAGTCCTTCCTCCGGTATTTAAATTGTAGTTTGCTCAGGATCGGGCTGTCAAATTTTTTCCGGAAAAATGCGGTAACAGCGGTGAATCGGAGGGTGGTTTCTGAAATCTTCCGGTATTGTACGGGCCGTGATCTCATCGGATCCATATCCCGGCGGCAAAAGAGCGGGATCGAACTTCAGCTTTCGGGAGTTGGATGAAAAATATAAAACCCCTGCAGGGGAAAGCACTTTCAGGCATTGCGCCGTGATGTCCGGCCAGTCCCTGTTTATGTCGAGTACGGATTCCGTTTTATGGGAATTGGAGAATGTAGGCGGGTCGAGGATTATAAGGTCCCATCTCCGGCCGGACACACCGGCCCGGCGGAGAAATTCCATTGTATCTGCACAGATAAAACTCCAGGGACTCCCTGGTGCAGGCGAAAAACCGTTGAGCCTGAAATTTTCACGGGCCCGGGACAGGTAGGTATTTGAAAGGTCCACGGAATCTACGGCGGCGGCGCCTCCTGCTGCGGCATATACAGAGAACGCTCCGGTGTAACAGAACAGGTTCAGAACGCTTTTTCCGGAAGCCTCCTTCCGTACCATCTCCCGTGTATTCCTGTGATCCAGAAAAAGGCCGGTGTCGAGATAATCAGACAGGTTTATTCTGAACAGGAGTCCCCCCTCCCGTACCAGGATATCACGGTTTTTGCTGTCCGATTTTGTATATTGGGAGGTTCCCTTCTGCCTGCGCCGTATCCGGGAAAAGATATCCGATACGGGTATATTTAAGGCTTCAGATGCGGCGGCGATCATCGCTTTGATCCATTGCTGCTCTTCAGCATCGCTTTTTTCATAGGGCCGCTCATAGAGCGAGATACAGAGGTAACGGGTTTTTTCGGGGGACGCTTCGGTATAGAGATCGACTGAGAGGGGTATCTCCGGGATATCCCGGTCGTAAAGGCGGTAACAGCCGGTGTCTGTCCGGGCGGCCCATTTACGAAGATGTCTGTACCACTTGACAAGCCTGTTGGCGAAAAAAACAGCCTGTTTGTCTGCGTGTAACGGCTGTTCTGTCATTCCTTTATACGGGCTTCCCTGGTCGAGTTCATCATGACGCACAGGAGAGCATACCCCGAGGTAAGGTCTTCCCGCTGTACGATGATATTTTCGGAGACCTTGAGTTTTACATTGGTAAAATTCCAGATAGACCTGATTCCTGCATCAACCAGCATATTCGCCATCCTCTGGGCTTCTGAAGAGGGGACGGTAAGTATCGCCATTGAGATATCGAGTTTTTTTACATGGCTTGCAAGGGTCTCGATGGAAAACACAGGCACCCCGTGGATCCGGCTGCCGATCTTTGCAGTATCAACATCAAATGCCGCAACAATATGCAGCCCGTGATACTGAAATTCCTGGTATCCCGTGAGGGCGGCTCCCAGGTTGCCTGCACCGACAAGAATCGTGTTGGTCACTACGTCCCAGCCGAGAAAGTGCTCTATCGCCGTGATGAGTGCTGCCACCGGATATCCTTTTTTCGGTTTTCCTGTAATTCCGGTAATAGCGAGGTCTTTTCTGACCTGTATCGGTTCCAGATTCAGCTCCTGGGCAATGACCGTGCCGGAAATATATTCATATCCTTCACTCTGCGTCTGGCGAATAATATGGAGATACTGGGGCAGACGCCGGATGGAAGGTGTCGCAGGAATCTTCTGCCTTATCATGTATCACATATCCTTGGGAAACAGATACAAATCCTGAAGCTTGAGCGTATGTGTTGTATTGTACGCATACCGCGGCAGTGATTCGCTGAACAGGGTTATACTGAAATAACTCATCAGCCGTTCATATCCAAGTGCTGTTGCCTCAATCGAAAAGGAGAAGGTCTTCTGGGCATCCAGTTTCTCCTCAAACTGGGGCTGTATCCAGAATGTATAGGTCCCCGGATTGATGGAGTTGGTCTTGTAGGGATTTATCCAGCTGCGGTCGATCATTACCGCAAGTTCGTTCTCCTGTTTAAGGGTAATCTGCACATCATTCAGGGGCTCGAATGTGGTGCCGTCATAAATGGTTCCCAGAAAAGTGGGGAAATTATATACAGGCCCTTCGGTAAGCATTTCAAGCTCGGCATATTTTTCATGGTCATTCAGAGGCCGCTTTGAGGCATTGACAAGCTTCATCCCCTCCATGACAAGAGTATCGATATCTGCGATAAGCTGCCTGTTTTCCTCCGCCCGCGACCGGGCCACGCCTCTGCTGGAAAGTATGTATTGCGGCGGGATACGGTTCAATACATAGCAGCATGTGTCAAGTCTGCACCTTGGACAGCCGCATGAGAACCATTCAGCACCGATTTCAGAGACCTGATCAAATAAAATGTTAACTCGGGAAGCGACGATCTCTTCCATCATATTATGAACTTTCATTATATCTTCCTCTCTCAACGTATAGTGTATCGCATATTACAGATTTCAGCAAGTTTCCTGTGGTCTATTTTGGAACCAATATCGGGGGAGACGGCGATACGGAGGATCCTCAGAGAACGGGTGAACTGTTCGATTATGTCCTCCCTGAAGATGGTTGAACTGCGGGAAAATGTTTTTTTTTCGTCGGTGACCCACAGGTCGCTTTCAAATGATATCTCTTCGGGGATATCGATGAGTATATCGGTTTTATCGAGCTCTGTCCCCATTGCACGGGAAAAGAGTTCCGCCAGTTCTGCTTCGTGGATGCTGCGGGTATCGAGGTTCTCCAGCTGCCTCTGGGCTGCGCTTTCAGCGCTGCGAAAAACGCCGCTTTCAGCGCCGTTAAAGGGGGTTTCGTATACTACATGATAGAGCCGCCTCTCATGGAGGTTCAGGGCAACTTTTTTTCCCGTAAAGCGGCATGTTTGAATCAGGCTGAAGATGCCCGCATCGTCCTGATTATACAGCTCCTCCTGGGTAAAGACCCCCTCAGAAAGCCCCGAATAGAGGGCCTTTTTCATCATCGCCGTGGCGATGCGTACCTGCCTGTGCCAGTATACCGAACGGTACATCAAGTATTTCGAGAAGAGTATGCTTTCTACGGACATAACCGCCGGAGAATCGATTACCACCCCCCGTTCTCTGTCGGGGATAAGCCGGGAGAGTATATAGTCGGTGTCCTGCGTACCATAGGGCACCCCGCAGAAAAAAGCGTCCCTGTTGAGGTAATCCAGTTTGTCCGGATCAAGGACTCCCGAGAGGAGCCGTCTGAAGAACAGTGTTTCCCCGTCATCTGTATGTACAGAAGCATCGATAATCGCTGCCACCTGCCGGGGGTCGGCGCCGGTTTTTCCCGTGAGGCTGTAGAGCGGTTCCCTGAGTATACATTCCGCCGTGAGGGTCTCATGCTCCTTGAGGGGGCTTCCATTAAGGGAGAGTTCCTTGAGGGAGTGGGTGTAGGGGAAGTGCCCGAGATCGTGAAACAGCGCCGCCGCGAGGTAGGAGCAGGTTCCCTCTTCGGTTATCCACTCTCCCGCGCCGCGCTCCACGAGTTTTTCCAGCAGCCGCTTGGCCACATGGTAGACCCCGTAGGAGTGGGACGCCCTGGTATGGGTGGCTCCGGGATACAGTATCTCCGTTGGACCAAGCTGCCGTATCCGCGACAGACGGGTAAAGGGCTCCGACCGGGATGCCTCAAAGAGAGGTTCGGTCAGGTAGATATGTTTCCATATCGGATCGCGTACCGCTGTGGTAAACCGCCTGTTCATGGATACACAACCCCTGTTTTACTGTCCGCCGCCGCGGGTATAGGCCGCAAGTCCCCCTGCAAGCAGAATCTCTCTGCTCCGTTTATCCAGAGTATTGCTGCCTTCAAACTTCATAGTATCCGATGGGCGGATAATCTCAAAGGCTGTTCCCTTTTCAAGGGCCGCCGTGATATTTGTTATCTCCAGAACATCATCCCGGGAAAGTCTGTTGTACACTTCAGGATTGGCGAAAACAATGGGAAGAATGCCGTAATTGATGAGGTTTGCTTTGTGGATGCGCGCAAAGGATGTGACCAATACCGCCCGCACCCCGAGATACATCGGCGCAAGAGCCGCATGTTCCCGGGAGGAACCCTGACCGTAATTTTCCCCGCCGATAACAAAACAGCCCGCAGCGTTTTTTGCCCGCTCGTAGAAGGTTGTATCAAGCCTTTCAAAGGTAAACCGGGAAATTTCCGGGATATTGGAACGCAGGGGAAGCACCTTCGTACCCGCCGGCATGATGTCGTCGGTGGAGACATTGTCCCCCGCCTTTAACAGTACAGGCAAGGTAAGGGTGTTTTCCAGTGCAGGTGAAACAGGACAGGGTTTGATGTTCGGTCCGCGGACAATTTCGATCTTCGCCGCTTTCTCCGGCGGAAGGGGAGGGAGCAGCATACCGTCGTCGGAGGCGATTTCGAGTACCCTCTTTTCATCGATATGTGCGGTAAAGTCCGTCCCCGATACCAGCGTGACCGGGTCGGTTATAACCCCTGTAATGGCCGCCGCCGCAGCGGTTTCCGGCGAAACGAGGTAGACCTCGGCATCCGCCGTACCGCTGCGGCCCTTGAAGTTGCGGTTGAAGGTTCTCAGGGAAACGCCCTCCGAATTCGGCGCGAATCCCATACCGATACAGGGACCGCAGGCGCTTTCGAGGATACGGAATCCCGCCCGTATAAGTTCCGCCAGAATACCCGCTTTTTCCGCCATGAGAAGCACCGCTCTGCTTCCGGGGGCGATCCCCGCTTCAATTCCGGGGGCGATGTTTTTGCCCCGCACCATGGACGCCGCCGCCGTGAGGTCTTCGAGGGAGCTGTTGGTACAGGAGCCGATGATTACCTGGTCCACTTTTTTCCCTTTCAGGGATGAAATAGCCGTCACTGCATCGGGTGAATGGGGCTGCGCCGCGAGGGGTTCAAGGAGCGACATATCTATTTCAATTAGTGTATCGTATTGCGCGCCCTCATCCGCAGCAAGGGGGAGCCATACATCTTCCCGGCCCCGGGATTCGAGAAACCTGCGGGTTATGTCATCCGAGGGGAATATGCTGCACGTCGCCCCCAGTTCCGCCCCCATATTTGTAATGGTGGCGCGCTGGGGCACGGAGAGGTTTTTTACCCCCTCACCAAAATATTCATACATATATCCTACGCCGCCCTTAACGGTCTCCCTGCGGAGGAGCTCAAGGATCACATCCTTTGCCGAAACGCCTTTACGGAGCGCCCCGGTGAGCTTTACCCCTTTTATGCCGGGCCGGGGAAGGTGGAAGGCTCCTCCGCCCATGGCGACCGCCACGTCGAGTCCCCCAGCGCCGATAGCGATCATGCCGATACCGCCTCCCGTGGGGGTATGGGAATCCGATCCGAGGAGGGTCTTTCCCGGAGCGCCGAACCGTTCAAGGTGCACCTGATGGCATATACCGTTGCCGGGACGGGAGAACCAGAGTCCGTATTTCGCCGCAATGCTCTGAAGGTAACGATGGTCATCCATATTGCGGAAGTCGGTTTGAAGCGTATTGTGGTCAATATAGGAGACGGAAACTTCCGTTTTTACCCGGGGAATGCCGATTGTTTCAAACTGAAGATACGCCATTGTCCCTGTCGCATCCTGGGTAAGGGTCTGGTCGATACGGACAGCGATATCTTCGCCCCGGTTTTCCGGCAGTACCACCCCTTCAACCAGATGGTTTGTGAGAATTTTTTCCGCCAGTGTTTGAGGTGTCTTCACTTTTGCTAACTCTGCCATGCTGTCTCCATACATATATAATAGTATCAGCTGATTATTCCGAAACCAACCGGGTTTGGGAATAATCAGCTCCCGATAAACCATTTTATTGATATCCCGGAAGATTGTCCAGATAAGGGAGTATATGTTATTATATAACAATAACATGAAAATAAATCACCTGTCCGTTTATATTGTCATATTTTCCGCAGTCCTGCTCCTCTGCTCCTGTTCCCGGAGGGAACAGCGGGCTGTATTTATCTCCTCCGGGGAGACTCTCAGGGACGGTATACGTGAACAAATCGAAGTAATCAGCTGGGCCAGTGAGCTTGCAGCCGAACCCGGAGGTCCCGGTGCGCCGCTGCCTCAGCCGCCGACACTGAATTCCGTTGCGGAAACCTTCTCTGTCCCCCAGGTATTTCCCTTTATTTCAAAGCGGGTTCCGGTGTATCCGGCGCTTCCGGGGTTCGGCAGTCTCAATACTTCGGCCCTTACCGAACCTGTTATCGTCGTACTCAACAGGCTGCTT
>JAISVD010000031.1 GCA_031271875.1 Spirochaetaceae bacterium
GGTTCTGATGAGGTGATCTATGCTGTACCAGCATATTGAAATCCGCTGCGATTATTCCGGAACGGATATTTCCGCGCCTGCTCCTGCGTCCGCTCCGTATCCCGTGCTTCAAACTTATATGCTGGAAAACAGTGCGGAGATAGAACCCTTGAGGACCCGTCCCTGTGTGATCATCTGTCCCGGCGGCGGTTACCGGATGACTTCGGAGCGGGAGGGCGAGCACATAGCGCTCAGGCTGAACGCCCTCGGCTTCAGCGCCTGCATACTCAAATACTCTGTCGCTCCTGCGGTTTTTCCCGTTGCCCTGACGGAGCTCGCCGCGTCCGTGGCCCTCGTGAGGTCAAATGCGGACAGGTGGCGCATCGATCCCGGCAGGATATGCGTGATGGGTTTTTCCGCCGGGGGACACCTGGCGGCGAGCCTTGGAGTGTTCTGGAACCAGACCCTTCTGGAGGGACTCATCGCAAAGGGTGTAATCCCCGGTGTGACCCAGGCGGAACAGGTGCGGCCGGATGCGCAGATTCTCTGCTATCCTCTGATAACTTCCGGGGAATTTGCCCACCATGGTTGCTTCCATACCCTGCTTGGAAGCGCATATGAGCAGCTTGTTGATACGGTTTCCCTTGAAAAGCAGGTAACCGCTTCCACCCCTCCGGCGTTTATCTGGCATACCTATGAAGACGAAACAGTACCAGTAGAGAATTCCCTGCTTTATGCGGCGGCGCTCAGGCGTAACCGTGTCCCCTTTGAACTGCACATATACCAGAAGGGCGGACACGGTCTTTCCGCAGCGAACAGCGAAACCTGCTCCCCCGGCGGCGGCTGTATTCAGCCCCAGTGCCAGAACTGGCTGGATATGGCGGCGGTCTGGCTCCGTTCTTTGTCCGGGTAAAGGTATTTATTAAGAATCTTTTTTGCTGGTTCCCCACGCGGTTTTTCGCATCTTCGCTTTCTCCTCAAGAAACTCGTTGAGACTATCCTGCCACCGGGGAATTGTCATATCGAGGGTATGAGCGATTTTTGCGGTATCCAGAACCGACCATGCAGGGCGTTTCGCCCGGGTTTTGTATTCCGCTGAACTTACAGGTTCTACGGCGCACTCCTTCGTCAGCAGCCTCTTTTCCTGTCCCAGTCTGTATATCTCACAGGCAAAATCATACCAGGTGGTTATCCCGGCTCCGGTAAAGTGATATATGCCGGGAGGAACTGTTCCGGGGACCGCTGTCCCGGGGACAGAGCTCATTCCCATGAGCCTGATCACCGCCTCTGCGAGGTCTGCGGTCCAGGTAGGCGAACCGTGCTGGTCTGAAACAACACCGATACTGTCCCGTTCCTCCATGAGCCGCAGCATGGTATGCACAAAGTTGTTACCGTATTCGCCGTAAAGCCACGCTGTCCTGAGAATCCAGGTCGCCCCATTTTCCTCCAGAGCGGCTTTTTCCCCCGCCGCTTTTGTTTCCCCGTATACCCCAATGGGACATACCGGATCCTCCTCCGTATAGGGGACAGAGCTTTCACCGCTGAAAACATAATCGGTGGAAAAATGAATGAACCCCGCCCCCAGTTCTTTTGCGATGGAGGCGATGTTCCGCACTCCATCCTCGTTCAGTCTGCGGGCGGTTTCCGGTTCGTCTTCCGCTTTATCCACGGCGGTATAGGCGCTGCAATTTATAATCCACCTGATCCTGCCAGGCTGTTTTTCCGCGAATTCCTTCAGGGCGGAGGGAGAGAGGATATCCGTCTCCCGGTCGGAACCCGCATAGGTAACTCCCTTCTCCGAGAGGACTCTCCCCAGTTCGGTCCCGAGCATACCCTTGCTTCCAATTATCCATATCATAAAGCTGTCCACCTGCCGTTCCGGTCATAGTAACTGTTTTCAGGGCGGAAGGGTTCATATCGGGTATCCTTTTCCGCGAGAATCGGTTCAAGAACCGGCTCTGTCCCCGATAGAGGCCACTCAATTCCCAGGAGCGGGTCGTTCCAGAGCACTCCCCCCTCGTCTTCGGGGTGGTAAAAATCGGTGCATTTATACGAAAAAACCGCTGTTTCGCTCAGAACCAGAAACCCGTGTGCAAACCCTCCGGGTATGTAAAACTGGTTCTGTTTTCCCGCGGAAAGAAGAACGCCGTGGTTTTTGCCGAATGCAGGGGATCCCTTCCGCAGGTCAACAGCTACATCGAAGACTTCCCCCTCCAGTACGCGTACCAGTTTTCCCTGGGGGTGGGTTTTCTGGAAATGGAGCCCCCGGAGCACACCCTTTGATGACTTTGACTGATTATCCTGTACGAATTTCATGGTCAGTCCTGCGGCAAAAAAATCGCGCTCACTGTAGGACTCAAAAAAATATCCCCGCTGATCGGAAAAAACTCTGGGCTGTATCTCCCAAAGCCCTTCGATGGGACAGGCTGTAAAAGAAAAAGGCATCTATTCCGCCTCCGCAATATATCGGAGATAGTCCCCGTATTCCGTTTTGTGCTCCCCCGCGATGGAGAGAAGCCGGGACGCTGAAATCCAGCCGTTGCGGAAGGCTATCTCCTCGATACATGAGACATACATTCCCTGCCTCTTCTGGATGGTGGCGATAAAATTCGATGCCTCCAGAAGCCCGTCGTATGACCCCGTGTCCAGCCATGCCATGCCGCGCCCCAGCAGTTCCACCCGGAGCCGTTGCTGCTCAAGATAGGTATTATTCACCGCCGTAATCTCTATCTCCCCCCGCTGCGAAGGCTTGACGTTTGTGGCGATTCCGATCACCGAATTATCATAGAAATAGAGTCCCGGAACAGCGTAATGGGATTTCGGGTGCAGCGGTTTTTCCTCAATTTCAACCGCCTTTCCGGTTTCATCAAAACTGACCACACCGTAAGCGGACGGATTCTTTACATAGTAGCCGAATATCACCGCGCCGCCCTGTTCTTCCACGGTTTCGGCGGCGTTTTTGAGTGTTCTGGTAAAACTCTGTCCGTAAAAGATATTGTCCCCCAGCACCAGGGCGACGCTTTCCCTGCCGATAAACTCCTCTCCGAGGATAAAAGCGTCCGCCAGACCTCTGGGGGAATCCTGTACCGCATAGGAAAACTGCATCCCCAGGGCGCTTCCATCGCCGAGGAGTTCCCTGAACAGCTCCGTGTCCCGGGGAGTCGAAATAATCAGTACTTCCCTGATCTGTGCCAGCATAAGCACCGACAGGGGATAATAGATCATCGGTTTATCGTAAAGCGGAAGTATCTGTTTTGATACAGATTTTGTCAGCGGATAGAGCCGCGTACCCGCGCCTCCTGCAAGAATGATGCCCTTCATGAAAGATATACTCCCTTACTGTTTTGCGGATTGTGCATTCAGTGTGAAACTCTGTATTGATTATAACCTCATAATCCGATAACTGGCAACATACCGCATTTATTGACATAAAATCATTACCTGTTATACTAATCTTTATGGAAGATTATTCGATTCAGAATCCCGCTGTTGCGGGTGAAAAACAGCGTTTTATTGTCGGCGTGTATTGCTGGATGACCGCAGCCCTTGTAGTGACCGGAGCAGCCGCGCTTATAGCCTCCGCAAGTCCGGCTTTTATGCGGCTTATACTCACAAATAATTTCATGTTTTTCGGGCTTATTATCGCGGAGGTCGCCCTCGTCTTGTGGCTCTCTGCGGGTATACGGAAGATGAACGCCGTTACGGCGGTTGCCGTGTTTTTTCTCTATGCCCTGGTAAACGGACTTACCCTCTCGGTGATATTCTTTGCCTTTACCCGCGCATCCATCGCTCTGGCATTTTTTCTCTCCGCGGCGATCTTCGGCGGCATGAGCGTCTACGGCCTCGTAACGAAAAACGACCTGACCAGGGTCGGCAGTTATCTGATGATGGCCCTTTTCGGTCTCGTCCTCGCGGCATTCATAAACATGTTCGTCAACTCAACTGCCTATACGTGGATCGTCAGCATGGCGACGGTGATCATCTTTACCGGTCTGTCTGCGTGGGACGCTCAGAAGCTCAAAAATATGGCTGTCGCGGAAGAGGGTACAGACGTTCATACCCGTCAGTCCATCTATGGAGCCCTTCAGCTTTACCTTGATTTCATCAATATTTTTCTTGCCCTTGTCCGTCTGTTCGGCAGACGGAACTGAGCCCTCCATAAAAAACGCCGGAGTCCGCACCTCCGGCGTTTTACGTCATCCTATTTGTATACCGCCGAAGCTCCAAGCCTGCGCTCTATCTCCAGCAGGCGGTTGTATTTCGCCGTCCGTTCGCTGCGGCTTACGGAACCTGTCTTTATCAGCCCTCCCCCCATCGCGACCGCCAGGTCCGCGATGAATGTGTCCGCTGTCTCCCCGGACCGGTGGGATATAATATAGCGCCATCCCGCTTCGCGGCAGAGGGAAATGGCCTCCATCGTTTCCGTGACTGTTCCTATCTGGTTCAGTTTGATGAGTACCGCGTTGGCGCTTTTTTCCGCGATCCCCTTCTTTATGAAATCCGGGTTTGTCACAAACAGGTCGTCCCCTACAGTGAAAATCCTGTCCCCCACAGCGGAGGTCAGCTTTTTGAACCCCGCCCAGTCCTCCTCTGCAAGGGGGTCTTCCCACGAGAAAATGGGATATTTTTTTACCCATGTTTCAACAAGGGATATCATCTCGTCGGT
>JAISVD010000148.1 GCA_031271875.1 Spirochaetaceae bacterium
CCCATAAAAACTGGCTATTCTGAAGGGCAGATATCTGGCAAGGTTCTGAGCTTCCTGCTCAACCTGAACTGCGAGCTCTCTTGTGGGAACCATAATGAGGGCCTTTTTTCCGGAAAGCGTGGGGTCTCCGGCGAGCCGCTGCAGAATAGTAGTCAGATAAGCCGCTGTCTTTCCCGTTCCTGTCTGGGACTGCACATACAAATCGGCGCCGCCGAGCGCCGCCGAAAGGACCTGTTCCTGGACAGGTGTGCAGGTGATGTAGCCTGCTTCGACAATTCCTTTTGCAAGATTTTCATCCAATTCAAGTTCATTAAAATCCATATATACTTTTATAGCCCTTTTTCAGGATAATGAAAAGAGCATAAACAGAGAAGCAATTGCAAAAGTCGGTCAGTTTTGCAATTGCTTCTATATATTATGGATAAAACTGTTTTATTCTGTTGTGGATATCGGATAAGTATAGTACTATTTAAAAGAGGAACCGGAAAAGTTATTTTCCGGTTCCTGAACTTTTTTATTTGCAGATCCACTTTTTTTGAGTATATTTTTTGTTGATTTAATCTTTTATTATGGAGGATTTCAGATGGGGAAAAAACTGATTGTTCTGGCTGCGGCGCTGTTCTGTATCGGAACGGTAAACCTTTTTGCCTGGGGTATTGGCGCACAGCTTGGCGGTGCGATAAGTGACCATTCCGGCGGAAACGCGGCGATTACATTCAAACTGGATGATATACCCTGGGTTTTCGCGGTGGATGGATCCTTTGGCCCCAATCGTTTTAATATCGGCGTCACAGCCGATATGTGGGTCATAAACCCGAACATCGTGGGGCCCCTCAATTTCTACGTAGGCTGGGGACTCTTCGGCGGTATCGGCATTTATGACAGCGATGTATCCTTTGTCGCAGGAGGCCGGGTTCCGATAGGATTGAACGCTTTTTTCTTTAATGATTTCTTTGAACCCTATCTCCAGATAGCCCCCGGAATCGGTGTCCACGCCGGCAGCGATGGCGTCGGATTATACTGGTATATTCCGATAAACCTTGGTTTCCGCTTCTGGTTTAAATAGGAAAATCGGATGGACGGAGGAAAGAGCGCGTTCCCTGCCGCGTCCCGGTAAAGAGAAAAGAGCGTGTTCCATAACCCGTGAAACGATGTTTTGTACGAAATTTTGTTTTTCGCGGATTATGGGACACACCGTTCAGTAATGAAGTCCAATACCTATGAAAATATCGTATTTGCCGAGGCTCAATAGATTGTCAGGGGATTTCAACAGCTCCCGAATGTTCTGTCCCGCGCTGATTCGCCCCTGGATGCTCCTCATCCGCAGCGGAAAGATAAGTATTTCAATTCCTCCGGAGAAAAGCGCATCCTGTGGATGATACCACCGGTCTGTATCTTCATCATGTATAAAAGCAATATCCACAAAAGGCGCTATCTGAAGCTCAAAATCCAGGATACTTGTTCCGGGGCGCACCTCGTTTCCCGTTGCCCAGGCCGCAAAGGCGCGCCAATTTGTCCTGAACAACCTGACCGGAAGATCAAGGTTTAACAGAAACGCGCTTTCGACCTCTGTCTTCTGCTGTATGCCCCGTACTGTATCACGAATGTCCTGTGTATCGGTACTGAGCAGGGCGAACCACTGCAAACGGCTGTTGAATCCCACATAGGAACTGCTCAGGAAAAATTGAAGTATCCCCTCAAGGGCAGGATGGAGCAGATTGTCCTTGCCGTAATTAATGGAATAGTTGTTCGTAAAGGAAAAGGAGAACCCTGACCGGAAATTCTCGTTCCAGTTGATCTGTCCCCCGGAAATTCCATGACCAAAGCTGACCACGGGACTCTTGAGATCCTCATTGCCGATACCGTCCGCGTCCCAGTTATAGGTAAACGAAACACTGGGAGCCCAGTTGAGGTCTCCCCACCCGTATATTGTGGTAATGACAAAAGGCATCGAGAGAGACACCTTTTCGGTAAAATACAGCTCATCACCCTGATATATGGCATCATCGTCATCCCGTTCAAAAGCGGTAATTCCCTGGGTAACACCGATATCTATGGACATTCTGTCGAAGGGGATACTGAAAATGATCCCTGAGTTGAAGGTAATATACGGTTTTTCGCCGATAGGCCATTCGATTCCCGTATTAAACGACCAGGAGGCGTTTGTACCCCAGGCATTAAAGGGTATGATAAAATCGATATTTCCGCCGATCACATGGTTCCTGTTTTCATCAAACCGGTACAATATATCAGTGTTGAGGGGCTGCATGGAACCGAAAAAGTTATAGTGTTTCAATTTCAGCTTGAATTCAAAACCGTCGGTACTTGAATATTTCGGATAGGGAAGCCCTATAATATTCCATGTATCCTTTGTTGTTACCAGAAGGCTGACCTGAACAATGCCGGTTCCCGGAGAACTGCTCAGGGTGTAGGTAATGTCCGAAGACTCAAAGACCCGCTGGTTCTGCAACAGCAGTTTTTTTCTTTCCACATACCGTTCCAGTTCCTGAAGAGAGGAAAAACGCTCACCCGTCTTCAACCCGGTTACAATCCTTATACTATGTTCCCTGGTTGCTCCGGTTATATCATAGGATATCTCTTCAATAACATAGACGGAAGATATGGACATATTCGCTGCGGCAGGAGGCGCCGCTGATTCAACGGATATCTGCTCCTGAGCGCCGAGAAGGGGTGTCAAAAAAAAAACAATGATAAAACTTTTTTGTATACATGTCATAAAATCACTATAGCAACATATCGGATTATTATCAACGGGAATTAATATTCTTTAAAAGCGATTTCAAAACGGTGAACGTTTGGAAACCGCCTCTTTCTCCCTGATATGTTCCGGCAGTTCCTTAACCTTATCCCCGTGTCCCTTCTTGAGTATCAGGGCATGTCCGTTTTTTATCACCACGATGAGGTCTTCCACCCCGCAAAGCGCCACCGGAATATCTGACCAGACACAGCAGCCGGAACTGTCAATTTCGGTTACCTTTTTGGGGTTTTGATGGCAGAAACGGGAAAAGGTCTCCCAGTTTCCGGCATCCGCCCAGGAAAACCCGGCAATGACGACATAACCGGATTCCTGTTTTTCGGCCGCTGCACGGGATATCGAAATCGTGGGTATCTTTCCATAGGATTCACCGAGTCCGTTCCAGCCGGTTATAGTGTGAATCCCCTGATCATCCCCGATTCCGGCG
>JAISVD010000020.1 GCA_031271875.1 Spirochaetaceae bacterium
GGCCGTGGGAACAATCTCTCCGCAGGCGGTCCACACCGGGGGAATTGTAAGAACCGTCCCGGAGAACAGCTCCTCCGGTTCCGGGGAGCTGCTGCCGGGAACACCCGTCAGGATAGGAAAGCGGGCGGGGGAATGGGCGGAAATATCCTTTGGAGAAAACAGGAGCGGATGGACGGAAACCGGTTTTCTTATATCCTACTGAAGGGAACTGTAACAGGATGGAACAAACAAATGAAAAAAACATGCATCCTCAAGCCCTTTTCCTTAGGTACTGTCCGGCGGCAGCGCTGTTCGTTTTCAGCGGTATCATCCGGTTTTGAACCGGAAAACAGCTATGGACTTTGGTGAAATTCTGGAACAGTGGGAGAACGGTTCCTACAGGATAAAGAAAAAACCTCAAAAGAATGAGCTCTGTCCCCAAAGCGGAAAAGCCCTGCCCGTGCCTCACGAAGAACCCAGGACGGAGGATAGGGTCTCCTCCGGTAAAAAAGTCCCCTCCGGGAACCCCGGCGTTTCACGGGAAAGGCATCCTGTCGATATATGGCTCGACCGCTGCGGCGTCACAGATAAGGACGCCGCCCAAGAGCAGTGGGATCGGCAGCATATAGCTCCCGGAAAACTTCCGGTTGAAGCCCACATAGACCTCCACGGACTCTCCCAGGTTGACGCATGGCGTCAGCTCTCCGACTTTATCGACATGGGCTGCCGGAGAGGGTTCCGCAAGGTGCTGATAATACACGGAAAGGGAAACCATTCCGGGGACAGAGCTGTCCTTGCATCCCTGGTGAAGGAATTTATCCTGAGAGACACAAGGCTCGGCGCGTCGGGCCACCCGGACCGCAGGGACGGCGGCAGGGGCGCCACATGGGTGATTATTAAAACCCGGTACTTTTCCTTCGATTCCTGTTATCAAAACAAATCTATTGTAACTTGAGAGGATTTAAGGTATTTTTAAACTAACGGAAGGAGTTCCTGCAACAACTGTGAGGTAAACGAAGTATGAATGATTTGTATGCGATTTTGGGTATACCCAAAACGGCGTCCGCCGAGGAGATAAAAAAAGCCTACCGTGAAAAGGCTTTGAAATATCATCCCGACAGGAATCCGGGAGATGCCGCAGCCGAAGAGCAGTTCAAGAAGCTCAGCGAAGCCTATGCCGTTCTTGGTGACGAAGAGAATCGGATACAATACGATACCTACGGACACGCCGGCCCCAATCCGTACCAGCAGAGGAGCGGAACGAGGCCCTATGGGCAGGAAGAGTTTGACCCCTTTGAGGAACTTTTCAGGCAGCAAACGCGCCGGTCTGCGTATACATGGTATGGGTACGGCTTCTCTCCCCGGCAGGAGGACAGAAACACCTCAATAAGCCGGAAAGAGACCTTACTGATGCTTCTCAAGGGTGTGTTATCATTTATTCTGGGGCTGTTCTTCTTCCGTTATTCACTTTTTCTTGGGATATTCGGACTGGTCATCTGTTTGACATTGATAATCAGCGGAGCAGCCGATTCGGTACGGGCACTTCAATATCTGTTCAGCGGCCGCAGAAAAACCTGACCCCCGGCGTACGCACAGCGCGGGGGATTCCTCTGCCGCGGACGGTTACCGTTCGCGGTAGATAATACGGCCTCTGTTGAGGTCATAGGGAGAAAGCGCTACCCGGACGTTGTCGCCGGGAACAATCCTGATATAGTGCTTTCTCATTTTGCCGGAAAGGTGGGCAAGGATAATATGCCCGTTTTTCAGTTCTACCCTGAACATCGTATTGGGCAGGGATTCCTTTACCACGCCTTCGACTTCGATTGCTTCCTCTTTTGCCACATCTCCTCCAAAAATATGAAACACAGCCCGCTTCCGGTATATGGTCTTCCGGCCTCCGGCAAAAAAAACGGTCCGTTTAAAACCTGTATTGCAAAACACTGAACAAAAAACACAAAAAATGAATTATTTATTTGCTTTTTCCAATTTTCATACTTATAATTCTATGGGTAAATGAATAACTTTGTCAACCATATGTCTAGGAGTAATGTGTAATGGAAAAAGAATTCGGTCTGGAAATGAAAGATTCACTGCTGGATCTGAAAAAAGAAATTATTCAAACACTGATATCAAATAATGATGATTTCCGGGAGATAGTGGAAGGTATAGATCCGAAAGATATTGTAGATATCGCCTCCGATGATGTGGACCGGAAAATGCTGGAAACCATCGGCGCGAAAGATATGAAACGACTGAGGCTGATCGATTCGGCCCTCTCCCGTATTGAACAGGGAAAATACGGCCTCTGCATGAAATGCGGTAAACGCATCCCCAGGGAGCGGTTGGAGGCGATTCCCTATGCGCTTATGTGCATCGAATGCAAAAACGAAGACGAGCGGCGGAACCGGTGACCCGGCGTCTTTAAGTGATCAGAACACCAGCGGATGGGACCGCCACCCGTTTTCTTCGAGATACATGACTTCGGTGTATCCGGCGCGGGCGGCGGCGGCAACGGCACTATCATAGGCTGCGTCCAGGTCGGCGCCGCGGTGGGCATCGGAATTGATAACCACAGGAACCCCTTTCTGCCGCAGC
>JAISVD010000178.1 GCA_031271875.1 Spirochaetaceae bacterium
GGAGGAGAAAGCGCCGGAACGCTTCCCCCTGTTTTCATATTTATCGACCCACCCGCCGGTAAGTCCGCCGCAGAGGGTATCGGTGTACTCCTTCCCCAGCGGGGACAGAGCTTTCCTCAGTATCTCCACCGCTTCGGCATAGGGGATATCGGTTCTGACGTCCTTTACCAGCGGGACATACACATCGTAGTGCCGCAGTTCGTCCAGCTTCAATACCCGTTTGCGGAGGCTGTAATACCGGTGCAGAGGCCCCAGGTTCGCCCGGATAGTCCCCACCAGATTATCATACACCGAAGGGGACACTCTGTCGGGAAAGAGAGCGCGCTCCCGGGACGAAGCGTATCCTCTGGCCCGGGCGTGAAACACATCGTAGTGTACGCTCCCCGAGTAGAGGGCCGCGATGGTGTTTTTATGGCTGTCGAAGATACCGTAAAAACGGCTGTACGCCTCCCGCCGGACATTCCTGTCGGGGGACTCCATAAAAACCGAAAAAGTCGTCTGGCTGAGCGGCCGGGGGCCATCAGGGGTTTCGACCATGCCGAAGTCAAAATCAGCGTTTGTCAGCGCCGAAAACGCATTGTGCGCCGTCTCCTCCGCCTCGCCCTGAAGGGCGAACAGGCGTTCCTCCCTTTCCGAAAGGATATAGGGCCTCATCCGCAACAGCTTTTCAATATAGACCCGGTATTCTGCATAGCGGGGTTCCGCGATCCACGACCGCAGCTCATTTTCAGGGATGGTCTGGAGTTCCGGCACAAAGAAGCTTGATTCGGTTTGGGCCTTTACCATGACGATCATAAACCTTCCGAAGATATCCAGATTTGCGGAATCGCTTTCGTCGCCGGACTTCAGCAGGGACGCATAATTTCCGAGCTTTTCCGCTGTCATCTCGCAGTTTTTGTACTCTTCAAGGCAGCGGAACAGCGAATCGGAACTGTCCAGTTTTCCCCTGTACCGGGCAAGTTTTTCAACCGCTTCTTCGAGACGCTTGAGGTCTCCGTTCCAATCCTCAATCGATGTATACAGTGAAGACATATCCCATTTGTCCGCGGCGGGAATATCCCTGCGGGAAGGTATAGCGCTCTTGGTCATCAAAAACTCCATTTTTTTTAGAAATTACAACCCTTTTTCAGGATATAACCGGAAGAGGGCCTTAAAAGAAATTCTATCATAACCCGAAGCGATACGCAACAATCGGTCAGGGTAATTTATTGAATGTCTTTAGAAGCAAGTGTAAGGTTTTGCACTTGCGACCATAGATGTATTATATAGACAAAATAAGAGTAAGGAATTATTCTATGAAAACAGGAAAATACTTTAGTTAGAGGATATAATGGAAAATAGTATACTATTGAATTCATTAAAGACTCAATTTTTTTATCTTTTTCAATGCTGGAAAAAATAATTGAACTCTGTCCCGATGATTTATGGAATAAAAAAGTGTCTGGTTTTGTTTTTTGGCAACAGTTAGTACATACTTTTTCCGGAATATATGGTTGGCTGAGAGAGGAAAAACCGGAAATAATGCCCCCATTTTCAATTTTTAATGGAAAAAACATATATGCTGAATTTGAACATGATCCTGAAATAATGTTAACAAAAACGGAAATAAAAAATGTATGTAATGAAACAAAAGAAACGGCTGAAAAATGGCTTGATGGAAAAGACGATGAGTGGTTAAAAATGCCGTTTGCGGTATTTAAAATAAACAATTTTGAAAATATAGAAGCTCAAATAAGACATATAATGTATCATGTGGGACATTGTGAGGCAATATTCAGAGAAAATGGTATAGAAACAGGTGAATATCTGGATTATTTTGGATAAAGAATAATGGATCAACCCCCGAGGTAAACCATCAGGGCTTTAATAAAAAAGGCAGTTGAAAGAGCATTCCCGCTCTTCAACTGCCTTTCCTTTTTCAATTAGTTGACACTACGGGAATCGGCCGTATTTCCTGCTTTGCTTTTCTCATTTTAGCCATAATGCCTTTGCCCTGTACCCTGCCATCCCTCAAAACGCCAGCGGTCACTCCAGTCCCATTTATACAAGCCCCCTTTTTTTCTGTTTTTTTCATATTCATTGATAAACTGTTCCGTCTTGGGGCCGAGAGTCGCCTGTGAAGGAGAGGCGTATTCAATCTCCACACCGGCGCCTATTTTTATCGTATCCAGGGGACACCCCCTGAATGTTCCCGCCCTGATGCGTGAAACTCCGCCGGGAATAGAGACTATCCGTATCCCGGTGGAATCAAAAGCCTCTGCGCCGATGGAGGTGACGCTTTCAGGGATTACCATCTCCCAGAAAACGCAGGAGATAAAAGCCTTTTCGGCAATGGCGGTAACAGGGATCGTATTGATAGTATCGGGAATAACGCACCTCCAGTCGATAACGCTCTCATAGCAGGTAATTACCGCCGCTGTTCTTTCCTCATCGGTTTCATATTGAAATCCGGTTCGGATAATATGCAGATCAGGAACATCCTGTTCACATACTATCTCATCTCCGGGAAAATACGCCCTGCCGAGACCATCCTCTGCGGTGTTCCACCCCGCGAAGATATCCGTCGGTTTGATTTTTTTTACCCTGCGGTTATCATCTTTTCCCGAAGTTCCGGCTGCGCATAGTTTTTTCCGGCGCTGCATGTTCGTATGCAGCACTGCCTTCTCCTCCGGCCCCGGATAGAGATACCCTCTGGCAAGTATCTTTGTACCGAGGTCACAGGTTTTTCCGGCACTAATCTCCGCATTTTTCCAGAAAATCGTATGTCCCGCAAAGGATACCAGAACAGGATATATTCTTTCCGGGGGTACCCCGGAAAAAAGGAAATATCCCGCCTCATCACTTACCGCCGTAAAGTCTGTTTTCTCGAGAAAGATACGGATATTGCCATTTCCTGATTCCCCGCCATTTACCCTGATCCGGCCGGAAACCGTCCCCGCCGGAGGTGAACCATCAGGCGGCGGCTTGCTGCTTTCGTTGTCGGCGGCGCTCTCTCCTCTCTCCATCTATCCTCCGATATCCGGTTAACACCGGCTGATAAATCAACATAGCCCGCCTTAAAGGGACAAGGTCTATTGTTTTTTAAGGTAATTGCACTTGGGGTATTAAACCTTTCAGTATGAATAACAACAATAAGTATGCGTTTAAGACTTTATGTAGTAACTTTATTGTATTTGCATACATACTGTCAAGACAGCTCATTCATTTGGGTAACTTTATACCATATTATCAAATAATGGACGCGCATATATTCTGGAGTATTGTCAAGAAGGAAGTGGAAAAACAAAACACTACGTTCGAATGGTTATACCGGAAAACAAAAATTCCCAAGGGCACTTTTTCTTCATGGAAAAACAGGAATATAGTTCCCCGTGCCGATGAAGCCTACAGAATTGCGGACGCGCTTGGTGTATCTGTCGAATATCTCTTGACCGGTATGGATACTGCCGAACATCTTTCAAATCCCGGTATTCAGGAGATAGTCGAAAGGATTATATTCTTTGACGATACTGATCTGGAATCGGTAAAAGCGCTGGTAAGAACCATGTCCACACGATACTTAAAGTCAGATATAACGGGTATGTCATCAAAAGTTTCCGGTTGAGCGATACCGGCTGGATCAGCTGACAGGAGGATAACAGCTCCGGAAGCTCAGAAAATCCTGTACGGGATGACTTCTGTTACATTCAGAATAAATTCAAGTTTTGCCACATACTTGCCGCTTTCGATATACAGCCGGGGAATCTCCGTCAGGAGAACAGCGCCGTTTATCTCTTTGGGTTTGTTTTTTTCAATCCTCCTCACATATTCACGGACAGCATTCAGGATCGCCTGGGAGTAGGCCGTCTTTATGCCCGCGGCCTCATCCGTTACGGAACCGCGTCCGGTGCCGCTCACCTTGGGATATACCACGGAGTACCAGCGGCTCCGCTGCCGCTCCACCTGTGGTGTGACCGTAAACTCGACCCAGCAGAAAAGTCTCCCCTCTTGGATACGCGGCTCGGTAAAGCTGATCCCCGAATTCCGGTTGGGCAGTCCGGCGAGGGGTTCACAGGAAAAATGCTCCTCCACTCCACGGGTTCTGTCATAGGGGGTATAGGAAAATTGCCAGCCGTATATCATTCCCTCTATGATAAAGGGCGCAAGAGAGCGGAGTTCACTCAAGGGATACTGAAGCAGGGAATCGGTAACAGGATCTTCGCCGCCGGGCCAGGATTCAAGCAGTACCCACAGAGGAAACCGCAGCCGGTCACCGGCGCTCCATGCCCCGGAAGCGGGCTGTATGGGGGTATCGCCGAAAAGAGCAACAGCGGCGAAAAAAAGAAAGACCGCAGCAGCGCGGCGTGCGGCGGAACCGGTTACCGGAGGAGAGTCTTTTGCCATACTTTCCAGGGGTTGATGTCAAGCCTGACGAGAAAATAGAGCCATGCGAAGGCAAAACCGGCAAGATGGGTCATATGCGCGACCCCGGATCTGAAATTAAACAGTTCACTCACAATTTCGATGATTACGTACACAAGCACGAGAATGGGAGCCGGTACGGGGATGATCCCCCATATGAAAATGGTGGAATCGGGGAAGAGCGCCGCGTAACTGAACAGGACGGCAAATATCGCGCCGGAAGCGCCCATGAGAAAAACATTCGTGGCCCCGGTACAATAATAGACCCCAAAGGAAAAAATACCGCAGAAAACCCCCGAAAGCAGGTAGAGCAGCAGAAATTCCTTTGAACCCAGCCGCTTTTCTGCAGCCATG
>JAISVD010000247.1 GCA_031271875.1 Spirochaetaceae bacterium
CTGATCGGAACAGGCCCGGCATCCAAAAAGGTGTCCGCCGCCTACAACGCGCTCATCAGGAAGGGGGGAAACGAGTTCAATCTGCTCACCGCCCTCGCTCCGGAGGAGATAGAGAGGCTGGACTGTCCCGGTATTTCCGGGGAGCGCCTCGCCGAGGCCATCAGACGGATGAGAGCGGGTAACGTATCGATTACGCCGGGTTATGACGGGGAATACGGGATCATCCATGTGTTTGATTCCCCTGGGGATGCTGAACCTGACCAGAACAGCCTTTTCGGAACCGAGGAGTACGGAGTCCCCGATACCCCGGAACGGAAGAGCGCCGCCGGAGAGAAGGCTCCCTTCAGCCCCCTGGGGAAAGACCGGGAGAGTACCGGGACGGAGATCGCCCCCGAAAAGAAGTTCACCATGAATCCCGAGCAGGAACGGGCGGTCACTCACAACGGGGGACATGCGCTCATAATCGCCGGGCCAGGAACGGGAAAAACCGCCGTACTTACGGCCCGTATCGCCCATCTTGTCTCCGGCGGGGCTGATCCCGCAGGGATACTCGCGGTGACCTTTACCGTCAGGGCCGCGGCGGAGCTTCGGGAACGGATCGCGAAGACCGCCGGAGCGGAGGCGGCGGCCCTGATAACCGCCGCGACCTTCCACTCCTTTTGCAGTTCCGTGCTGCGGGAACACCCGAAAGAGACGGGGTTCCCCCCGGATTTTACCCTCATTACCGAAAACGCGCGGGAAGAGCTCCTCAACTCAATTACCGGAAAAAGAAGCGGAAGACTCTCGGGCCGCAGGCTGGGGAAATATATAGAAGAAAGAAAGCGTTTTCTCTTCCGCCCCGGAGAGAGAGCGCGGGAGATGCCCCAGGGACTGGCGGTCCTCGCGGAGGAGCTGGGGCTTCCTGAATTCTCGGAAGAACTGGACCCGTTTTACGCTGAGTACCAGAGGACGCTCAGGGGGGACAGAGCTCAAAGTGCCGAAACCGATTCCGCCGGAACTGGTTCCGCAGCCCTGGACTTTGACGATCTGGTACTTGAAACAGTCTTGCTTCTCGCGGAAAACCCGGACCTGCTGACGCAGTATCGACGGCGGTTCCGCTTTATCTTTGTGGACGAGTATCAGGATGTGAACTTCGGACAGTATGCGCTGATACGGCTCCTTGCTCCTTCGGATGCGGAAGAGGATACGTTCCGGAACAGCTCTGGGGACAGAGCTTCCGGCTGTATCTCCGAAAGCTCTGTCCCCGAGAAACAGGTGTCTGGGACATCTATGTCCCGGCTCTGCGTTATCGGAGACCCGAACCAGGCTATCTATGCGTTCCGGGGCGCGGACAAGCGTTTCATCGACCGGTTTACAGCGGATTATCCCGGCGCGGCCCGGTATTGGTTGACCACCAGCTTCCGGTGCGCCGCGCCGATCATCGACGCAGCCGGGAGCCTTGTCGGCGGAAGACTTGAGGGCGCGGACGCATCAGGCGCGGTATATCTGCACCGGCAGGAATTCAGGAGTGAACGGGCGGAGGCGGAAGCGATTGCCCGCAGGCTCTCCCGGCTTATCGGCGGGGCGGACTTTCTTGCCCTTGACAGCGGTGTTGTATCGGGCGCCGAGGGACAGAGCTTTGAAATGGACGCCAGCCCCGGAGAGTGCGCCATCCTCATCAGGACCGGAACCCTCGCGCCGGTAATACAGAAAGCCCTCCGGGACCACGGAATCCCCTTCCGCTTTGCCGGGGAGCACCCCTGGTGGGAGGAGGATGAAGCGAAAGCGGTCATCGATATGCTTCGTGCGGAACCTCACGATGAGAGTTCCGTGGAGGAGGCCGTTCTCCGCGGCTGGCACAGGGCCATGGAAACGGGTACGGTAAAACTGCAAAAACGGCCTGAAAACTCAAGTACCGTCACCGGGGAGTCCGCCACTGTGGCGGCGCTTCCCGAGTCCGTCCAGAGGCTGCGGGGAATGGCCCTGCTCTGGGGTGATCTTCCGGCATTTCTGGATATCCTCGCCACAGGAATGCCCGGAGACGGGACGGACACCGGAAGAAACGCTGTGTCCCTTATGACCATACACGCCTCAAAGGGGTTGGAATTCGACCATGTATTTGTTCCGGCCCTGGAGGAGGGCGTACTTCCCCATACAGCATATGAAAGGAACGACGAAAATCTGTCGGCCCATATCGAAGAGGAGAAACGCCTGCTGTACGTTGCGATGACCCGCGCCCGGAAGGGACTCTATCTTTCCTGGTCGCAGACCAGAGGCCTTCCGGGCAGAAACCCGGAAAAAACGGAACCGAGCCGCTTTCTCCGGCAGCTTGAGCATATCATCCCGCTGCTGCAGGAGGAGCGGATCCCGCCAAAACGCGCGAAGGACCTGCCCGACCCGCAGCTGGAGCTTTTCTGATTTGTAATAGAACACGGAGGCTGCCAATGAAAACCCTGCTGCATGTCTGCTGCGCGCCCTGTTCGGTGAAATGCATTGAAACGCTGCGGGAGGAGCGGATTGAACCGATACTCTTCTGGTACAACCCGAACATCCACCCCTATACCGAATACCGGAACAGAAGGGATGCGCTCACTCTGTACGCAAAGACAATTTCAGCGGAACTTGTCATGAATGACGAATACGGACTCAGGAGCTTTCTCGCGCATACAGGCATCGGTGAGGGTTCCCGCTGCGGATACTGTTACCGCTGCCGTCTTGAAGCGGCCGGGATTTTCGCGGCGGAAAACGGCTTTGACAGTTTTACCACAACCCTTCTCATCAGTCCCTATCAGAATCACGATCTCATCAGAAAAACCGGCGAAGAGATCGCGGCCCGTTATGGACTCCTGTTTCTCTACCGCGATTTCCGTCCCCGCTTCCGGGAGGGACAACAGGCGGCCCGGGAAGCGGGACTGTACATGCAGAAATACTGTGGCTGCATATTCAGCGAAGAGGAACGATATCTGAAAAAAAAGGATTAACGTGAAATACATAAACGATGCCGGACTGGAAGTAATCGATACAGGATATGCTTGAAATTTACCGGACGGCACAGTAATATGGTAATAAAAAAACAATGACCGGTAAGGGGGAGATGGATGAAGACTATCAGACTGGGAAAAACGGGCCCTGATGTGCCCGCCGTGGCGGTGGGATGCATGAGGCTGAATTCGCTTAGCCCGGCGGAAGCGGAAAAGTTCATCAGCTTCGCCATTGACCGGGGGGCTGTTTTTTTTGACCATGCGGATATTTACGGCGGCGGAGAGTGTGAGGAACTTTTCTCCCGGGCCATCGGTATGAATCCCACTGTGCGGGAGAAAGTCATCCTCCAGTCAAAATGCGGCATCATACCGGGCGTTGCCTTTGATTTTTCAAAAGCACATATTCTCTCCGCCGCGGAGGGCATTCTGAAGCGGCTCAGGACCGAATATCTCGACGTGCTGCTCCTTCACCGCCCCGATGCGCTGATGGAACCCGAAGAGGTGGCGGAAGCTTTTGATGAGCTGTATAACAGGGGACAGGTAAGGCATTTCGGCATATCAAACCAGAACCCCCTGCAGATAAGCCTTCTGCAGAAATATGTCAGACAGCCCCTTATAGTACACCAGCTCCAGCTCAGTATCACAAACGCAAACATGATCACCGCAGGGATGCATGTTAATATGCTTGACGATGCGGCGGTGAACCGCGACGGCGGTGTCCTTGATTTTTGCAGGCTCCATGACATAACCATTCAGACATGGTCGCCTTTCCAGTACGGTTTCTTTGAGGGCGTATTTCTGGACAATCCGAAGTTTCCCAAACTCAACGCGAAAATCAATGAGATCGCGGCGGCGTATTCGGTGTCAAACACTACCATCGCGGCGGCCTGGATACTGCGCCACCCCGCAGCGATGCAGCTGGTAACCGGAACTATGAACCATCAGCGGCTTGAGGAGTGTATCAATGCCGTTGAAATAACCCTTACCAGAGAGCAGTGGTATCAGATATGGATGGCGGCGGGAAACACGCTTCCGTAGGAGAAAACCATGACAGGAAACCCTGCCGCCGCATCACGGAATTTTCGTACCCCTTCGTAGAAAGGGGAGCATAATTCATAGGTTAACTGCAAGCTAACCCGCATGTCCCGCAAGGGACATGCCGCCTTCAAGATTAACCTTGTTGGTCCGGGGA
>JAISVD010000279.1 GCA_031271875.1 Spirochaetaceae bacterium
CCGGATCTACTTTGAGGGATTCCCCTGTCGGGTAATCGATATGGCCGGGGTATCCCGTTCCGTCCCAGTTTTCATGGTGGGAGAGGGCCACATCCCGGGCCATGACATCCACCGGGGACGCCGTATCCTCGAAGAGTTTTCCGCCGATCCAGGTGTGGGTCTGCATTATTTTGAACTCCTCATTTGTAAAACGGGCGGCTTTCTTCAAAATGATATCGGAAATACCAACCTTTCCCACATCGTGAAGCATCGCGGCTATACGGAGGGCATCACGATATTTATGAAATTCATCCTGGCCTATCTTGTGGTTGAAGGCCCAGTAATCATATATTTCCATCGCGTAATTCGCGACCCGGTTAACGTGGACACCGGTTTCCTTGGGATCCCGGAATTCGGCCATCTGAATCATTCTGAGTATCATGGCACGGGTCAGGTGAGCCCGTTCAAGAGCGTAGGTCGCGCTTGACGCAAAATGATTGATATACAGCTCCGCATCCTGATCAAACGGAATGACCTTTCCCTGTTCATCCTGGGCGTTAAGCATCTGAAGAGCCCCGAGTATCTTTCCGGAGGCTGTCGCTAAGGGGATAGTAAGGTTTGAGTGGGTCTTGTAGCCGGTGATTATGTCGGTCTGGAGGTTTGAGGTGTATGGCTTGTCGGGAGAAATGGAATACACATCGGGTTCATTCACCAGCTTACCGGAGAGTATGCTGTATCCCACAATGGATTTTTTGGTAATGGGGAAGGAGAAAAAGGAGTAAACCATCTTCTGCCCAGGGAGCAGGCGGCGCTGTTGGGTATCATTCTGGGCATATCTTATCTTGACGATATCCCCCTCACAGACATAGATGGAACCGGCATCCGCATTCAGTATGGCCCGGGCTTCAGTAAGTATGCGCTCAAGAAGTATATCAACGTCCTGAATTTCATTCAGGATTTTTTCCGTTTCGATAATACGCTGAAGCTTGGATTCCCGTGATTCTCTGTTCCGGTTCATATATCTGTCACCATTCACTATAATAACTAATAATAACTATATCATAAAACCGCCGAACCAGCCATACTTCCGCTTCTTTTTATCAGAGAAAAATAGAGCGGCCCTGAGCCTCCTGATATATCGGGCAGCACATGCCGACCGTATTCTGTCTTTTCCGCCGCCACAGGAGAGGAAGCGGTGATCTCCGCAGCCTCCGCTTCGGGATATTTGCCGAAGAGCTTCGCGACGACCATATCGTTTTCCTGAGGGGAGAGCGCGCAGGTGGCGTACAGGAGATAGCCCCCAGGGGACAGCATCAGAAAGCCCGAAGACAGAAGCGCCCATTGCTGTACCATGAGGTTACGTATCCGTCCGGGGCTCCACTGAGCAATATGCTTCGGCGACGACAGCACATGCCGCTCCGAGGAGCAGGGAGCATCGAGCAGTATCCTGGAGTAGCTTTGCCGCTCATACCTGCACAGGAGCGCCGCGTCCTGGCCTGTAACCACGATCCTGCTGCGGATTTCGGGCTCCAGGTGTTCATCCAGCACCTGTATCAGGCGCTGGCGGCGCTCCCGGGAACGTTCATTGGATACAAGGGAACCGCCGCACCCCAGCCGGGAGGCGATAATGAGGCTCTTTCCGCCGGGAGCGGCGCACATATCGAGGACCCGCTCCTCCCCCGACAGGGGGAGCGCAAGCGCCGCCGCCGCGCTGCCGGCATCGAGGTAGTAGGGCTTTGTCAGCCCCTCCTCCCATCCGGTACGGCAGGGAGGCGCAAGCAGGGCCGACTTCAGGCCGGGCCACCGTTCACCGTAAAGCCCGGAAAAATAGCTGTCAAACCCTTCAGGCCCTTTCAGTTTTTCACTCCTCGCTGCCAGAAGCGCCTCCCCTTCCCGCCTGTTCCGTGAGGGCCTCCCAGAGGGAATCCGTCACGGGCAAAGGCGCGAAAACCGTATGCGGTTCCTCCCCGCCGGAATCCGGAAAGGAGAGGGACCGGGCGTGCAGGCGTATTCCTCCGAGGGGATCGCTCCGGCGGGCGCCGTATTTTACGTCTCCCTTTATGGGCATTCCCGCAGCGGAGAGCTGCGCCCGGATCTGGTGGGTTCGGCCCGTTATGGTGCGTACCTCAAGAAGGGAGTAGCGATCTCCCTGAGCGATACAGGTCCAGAGCAGTTCCGCATTCCGCCAGTCCTTCCCGGTCAGGTTTTCCGGTGGAGTATCGGCGGGCATCACGACGGCTTTCTGCGTTTTCGTGCTGAACCTGATATAGTGAGAAAGTCTCACAGGTCCGGCAAGGCCGGAAGAGAGCGGGTCAAAACCTGGAGCTTTATCAAAGCCTGAAGTTTTGGCAGAGCTTTCAACAACCGCCCAGTAGGTTTTCTGTATCAGCCCTTGAGAAAAAAGTCCTGAAAAACGGGAGAAGGTATCGCGGTCAAAGGCAAGGAGAACGCAGCCGGAAACGGGACGGTCAAGGCGGTGAACCGCTTCAAGATAGTCGATCTTCCGCCCGGAAACCGCCGAAATCGTGTCCCTGAGGAGAGCAGGCAGCAGATTTGCCGACAAGGCGCTGTTATCTCCTGATTCACATATCTCGCCGGGGAGTTTGAGTACCACGGCAAAACTGCCGGAGATGTGGAGTACCCTTTCGGGAAAAAGAGCGCCCTTTTTCAAAGCGGAATCTCCCTCCGGAGCAATCCATTTTGTATCTTTGCGGCGAGAACCATCTCTGCAGCGGTATCGATCTTCGCCGCAAGGAGCGGGTCATCCCGGGCGGCGGAAACAATGGCATCGTGTATTGACCAAAGATCTCCGCCGGATATCATGATCATCGTAACCCCCGCATCTATCGCCATCAGGGCCGCTTTTTCAGGAGAAAAACCGTTCTCCCCAAGGGCCGCCATCCGTATATCATCGGAAAGTATCAGCCCCCGGAAACCAAGCCCCTCACGAAGTATTCCCGTCACCATCTTCCGTGAAAGACAGGAGGGTACGCCGGGATCAACGCAGGACACCACAAGATGAGACATCATGACGGCCGCTGGTTTATACCGGAAGACATTCGTAAAGGGCAGAAGATAGTCTCTTTTGAAAACATCATATGCGATATCCAGTACGGGAAGGGATAAATGGGGATCATCATCGGCATTTCCCGGAAAATGCTTGACCGCTGAGAGTATTCCTGCACTGCCCATGCCGTTGATGAAAGAACCCGCATATTCACAGACAACGGAAGCACTGCCGGAGAAAGCACGGCCCGCGAGAACGGCGCTGTTTGAATCGTTGAGGACTTCAACCACCGGGGCCAGATTGAGGGTTATGCCGATGGACGAAAGCTGCTCTCCGGAAGCGGCGTATAAACGAACGGCCTCATCCGGGGTGCAGATCAAAGGGACATCCGCCGCAGCGGGGAGTTTTATATTGAGGAAACGGAGCCTGTTAACATCTCCTCCCTCATGGTCAATCGTAATGAACGGGGGAATACCGCAGCCCGTTTCCACAGCCTCGGAAACGGAGGATACAAACGCCGCTGTTTCCTCTATGGTATCGGCGATATTGTACCCGAAAAGCAGTACCCCTCCGGGCATGGTATCCTGCAGGAAATTTCTGTTCCATGGACTCAGTTCGCTTTTATTGTCAACACCGACCAGCATCAGCTGGGACACCCGCTGCTCAAGGGTAAGGGAGTCGAGGATACTCCGCGCACGTACCGATACTTCGGAAAAAATATCCGCCGCTGCTTCGCTGTATTGCTGCTTGGCTTCCGCGGCAAAATCCGGGGTATCATACACGGAACCGCCGCTCCTGTTATTGCAGGAAAAAAACAACACACAGAGTAAAGTAACAAGAGACAGCGAAAATCTTCTGTTCATTCCCCTGCCCTGTCAGATAAGTATTGTGCTCAAAAAGGGAATATAGGTTACCAGCATCAGCACTATGAATTGTATAAGCAGATACGGCAGTATTCCCTTTACAACCTTCATAACAGGGGTATCAAACGCATAGGATGCGATAAAAAGATCCATTCCCACAGGGGGCGTCAGAAATCCGAGCTGGAGGTTCATGAGAAAAACAACGCCTATATGCACCGGATGTATCCCGAACATCTCGGCCATCGGTATAACCAGCGGTGAAACAACGAGAATCGCCGAATAGATATCCATCAGGCACCCGACCAGCAGGAGGGTAATATTCAGCAGAAGGAGAAACAGATATTTCGAATTTACGATAGAAAGGATAAAATCCGAAAGCATCGCCGGAACACCGGCATCTATCAGAAATACCGACAGGCCATTTGAAGCGCTCAGGATGATGAGGACGCCTCCGGCGACGGGAACGCTCTCTGCGACGATAGCCAGCGCTCTCCTGAAAGAAAAATCCCTTCGGATAAAGGTCTCAAGGCAGAAAGTATAGATAACAGTAAATGAAGCGACCTCCATGAGGGAGAAAAAACCCGCAAAATAACCGACAACGATAAATACCGGCAGCAGCAGCTCGAATATACTGTGCTTTATCGCGCCGCCTATCGCGGGAAAGGAAAATTTCGGACAGTCGGTCTGCCTGTCCTTTATTATACCGATCACCATCATTGAAACAGCCATTAGTATTCCGGGAACCAGAGCTCCCTTGAACAGGTCATACACATTGACCGAAACATAGTTCGTTGTTCCGTACACGATTATTGCCATACTCGGGGGAAACAGAAGTCCGATGGCGCCGGAAGCGGTGATCAGAGACTCGGCGTTCTCCTGATTGTAACCGTTTCCCGCGAGGATAAGGGTAAGCAGCCCTCCCAGGGCGAGTATTGTCACCCCGGAAACACCGGTAAAGGTGGTAAAAAAGGTGATTACAATCACCGCCGCGACCACCATGCCTCCCCGGAACCAGCCGAAGAGGCTCTTGAAAACCTCTACAAGCCGCTTACCGGCGCTGCCTTTGGCGAGGATATATCCCGCAATGGTGAACAGCGGAATCGCGGCGATACTCTTGTCCGTCAAAATATGATAAGACGCGAGGGATATCTCTTCGACATAACCGCCCCCCTGAGAGAATGCGGCGTAGGCGATTCCGCTTATTACGATAAACAGGGGAACCCCGCAGAGGGCCAGTAAAATCATGAGAATAACAATCGGAACAATTGCGACAGCCGAAAAATCCAGCCACGAATTGCTTATCCCGTACAGCAGGGGATACATGGTCACATCAAATCTGAAA
>JAISVD010000019.1 GCA_031271875.1 Spirochaetaceae bacterium
AAACGCCTTGATCGTTCCCGCCGCCGGGGTCAGATAATCCAGGTGCCAGTGTTTTTTCTTGCGTACCTTTCTGAGGTGCCTCGCAATCCTGCCGGAAAGGTTCCGCTGTGCGGAACCTGCATAGACATACCAGCCCTTCCGGAACCGGAGATTTCCTAGAGCGCCTACAGCGGTTTCAGTCTCCTCTGGTATTTCAAGAACTATCAGATAGGAACCCCGGTTTTCAGCCGCGAGGGCTCCGTGGGAGAGATCAACCGGTACGGAGGGAAGCGCCAGTTCTGCGGCGCCGTCTCTGCTGCACCGGAGCAGGGAGGCGTGAATGTTCACCCTGCCGCTGTACCGGGAGAGGGCCGCACTGAATTCCGGATCCGTATGCAGATTCGGAATGAATACACCGGGCGTTCCATGGACGATAACAAAGAGGATATGGCATCTGTACCCCTCCCCGGCAAGGGATGCGAGTTCCTCAAGGTGTTTCAGCGCCCTGGAGCTGGGAGCATCGGGAAACATGGCGACACCGTATTCCACCAGGGAGCAGGCTTTTACCTCGATCAGATGCTTTGTTCCGCCTGAGTCACTACAGAGAAAATCGAAACGGGAACCGCCGATGGTGTATTCCCGGCGGACATCTTTAAGACCGGGGATAAGGGTGGGAAGGAGCAGTTTTTCCGCGGCGTTGTTTGCTCTGGCCGAAAACAGCGGCGCCGTACTCTCCCGGTGGTACAATCCGGCGGCTGTCCACCCTGTTTTTGCCGCGCTTTTAAGCGCCCCGGCGCTGCCACGTTTCTCCAGAATCAGGGTGACGCCGGGAAAGAGCAGCTCCTCAAGCCGTCCGGGATTTGGACAGTGGCAGGGGAGCTCCTCCCCGTTATTTCCCGCGATGATGAGAAACCGGTTCGGACGCCGGAGGAACTCCGCTTCCAGATCATTGGAAAACATCCTGACGCTTCCGGTATCGGTAGGTTTTTTCTTCATTATTGCCGATGAGCATAGCGGCCCTGTACGGAGGTGTCAAGGTATATTCAGAGGGTTCCCAGGGCGAGGTGAAGAAGGGGGCGGATTATTTGTTTTCACTGAAAGGAAATCAAGAAAGGTGACATGAAGATGTGAAAGAATACTTTTCAGACTTTGATTTTGAGAAGCCGACATCTGCAATGAAGTATATAACGTATCAAACAGTCTCCACCCATGATGAAAAGCATGGCAGAATAGAGGATAGGGACTATGCTGTAAGCGATGATGTTAAGTGTACGACTTGTGACCCCGCAGAGTTCGCTGCGGCTGTCCGCTCACATTGGGGAATAGAGCCTTTGAATTACCACTTTATGGTACTTTTTACGCATATATTTTTTTCATGCGTTTGCCCTGTTGCATAATGCTTGACTATTTTCTCTTTTAAGGGTATAAATTAACTTCAATATTTTGTATTTTTGAGCGTGGGCGGGTTAAACCGCTCAGGGAACCTCAGGAGGATCATACAGGTGAGTGTAAAAATCAGACTCAAGAGATTTGGAACAAAAAAACGCCCCTTTTACCGCATTGTTGTACAGGATGCGCGGGAACCCAGGGATGGCAAGACAATTGATGAACTGGGAGTCTATCATCCTATTTCTGCCGAAGACAAGCAGATCGAATTCAACGAAGACAGGATGCGCCACTGGATCGGCGTCGGCGCCCAGCCGACCGATACGGTTCGTAAAATCCTGAATAAAAAGAACTTTACCTTGTAATCCGGAGGCTTGAGGGGGAATGGAAAAAGACCTGATCGAATATATTGCAAAATCTCTGGTCGATGACCCCAGTGCCGTTTCCGTGGATGTTGTCGAAGGCGAAAAAAACACTGTTCTGGAACTGCGCGTGGCCCAGCCGGATATCGGAAAGGTAATCGGAAAGTACGGGCGCATTGCGAAAGCTATGCGTACTGTTTTAAGCGCCTCATCCGGGAAATCAGGAAAACGGTTTGCTCTGGAAATTCTGGACTAGATGGAAAAACTGGTTGCCGGATTTATCCGTTCACCCTTTGGCGTAAACGGTAAGGTGAAGGTGGAATCTTCCTCCGGGGAGACTTCACACTTTCTGGAGCTTAAAGAGATTTTTGTGCGGAAAGACGGTATCGAGAAACGCTTTGCCCTTGAGTCGGCAGAGGTAAACGGTATCGGATGTCTTATAATGAAGTTGGACGGTATCGATTCACCGGAGGAGATGAAAAAATACTCCGGCTGGGAGGTCTTGGTTCCACGGGAGAATGCCTGTCCCCTTGACAGGGACGAGTATTATATAACGGACCTGTGCCGGTGCTCCCTGGTATACGGGAAACCTCCCGTTACGGTGGGAAGGATCACCGGGGTGATCGAAGGCGGTGCCGGTGAGCTGCTGGAAGTTGCCCTTGAGGACGATCCGGATCAGGAAACGCCATCCGGCGGGAGAAAGGTTTTTGTTCCCTTCCGGAAGGAATTTATCGGTGCCGTCGATATCGGAAGGGATACAATAGAGCTGTTGCATCTGTGGATTCTGGAGTAATTTCTCATGAAATTCCACGTGCTGACCCTCTTTCCCGAGATACCGCAGGCTTTTTTTTCAAGTTCCATCATGGCCAGAGCCGTTGAAAAGGGACTTGTGGAATACAGTCTGGTGAATATACGGGATTTTGCCTTTGACAGGCATAAAACCTGTGACGACAGCCCCTATGGCGGCGGCGCGGGAATGCTGATGCTTCCCGAACCCCTCGGCACGGCCCTTGACAGCGTCGGTACGGAAGACAAGCGGGTCATATACCTTTCCCCTTCGGGGCGGCCCTTTTCTCAGGGTCTCGCCCAGGAGCTGAGCAGGGAAAATGACCTGGTATTTATCTGCGGACGCTATGAGGGGATCGACCAG
>JAISVD010000027.1 GCA_031271875.1 Spirochaetaceae bacterium
ACACTGATTTATGCCCGATGCATAAAATCAGTATTTCCTTAAGAATCTTTTGCCAACATGGAACTGATAGCCCGCGCCATGGTCGCGACATCAGAACCGGAAACAACAGACGCATCAGACGCCTTAAAAACGTCTGAGCCTATGGCATTTTCGGAACTTTTTCCCTTGCCAAGCGACAGGATATCACCCATATCGGGCAGTGAATCCAGCTCAGGCTCCCCGTCGTTCTGGGGCGGCGCGCTCTTTTCCGCCGCAAATGCCGCCCTGGCGGAAGCTGCAGGAGCAGCGCTGTTTTCCGGCTCCGGAGTAAAAGACGGTTTCCGTTCTTCACCCTCCGGGATCATACGTGTTTCAGCTTCGGAAGCCTTTTTGCTCTCCGGACGCATATAAAAACTGACTCCCCCCGTATCCAAACCAAGGTGGTCATCTTCCACCGTTATGTCAACCGCGCCTCCGGAGGTTTGAGGAACGCTCTCCTCCTCCTGTGTATCGCCGGATATTCCATCCCATAACTCGGGAAGGAATTTGTGTAACGCAAAAAGGGTGCCCATTCCAATTCCGGCAGTCCCGATCCCGCAGAGAAACGCACGCAATGTGACTATGCCAAAAGACACATCTCCAATTAATCCGGCAATGAAGGACAAAACAAATCCGGCAACTCCGCACCCAATTATTATTTTAGGGTTGAACATATACTGTCCTCCATAATATCAGAGTATGCGAAAATGGCAATATGGTCAAGTTTTTTCGGGATTATTCGAGGCTTTTCCCGAACTTCAGTTTTTTGGGGAAGCCTCAGTCCATTGAGGTATCGATTCTTCCGAACAATTTCCGTACAAAACCCGAAAATCCCTCAGCAGCATTATACTCCGTTTTCTCGATTCTTCCAACTATATGTTTGAGACATATGGAAGATTTGGCACGGGGTTCGGCAACGATAAAGGGGGTCTGCCGCGCAACGGACTGGGCGACCAGGGGATCGTCATAGATAAAGCCGAGGTATTCGACCTTCAGGTTGAGAAACTGCCCGGCGATGTTGGTCACCCGGTCGGCGACACTCCTGCCCTCGGCGCCGGATTTGACGCGGTTCACGATCATCTTGAGGCTTATATCGATGTTATCGATCTCCGTAGCGATGATTTTTATGATCCCGTAGGCATCGGTTATCGCGGTAGGCTCCGGGGTGGTGATTATTATGGCTTCGTTTGCGGCGGCCACAAAATCGAGGACCCCCCGGGAAACGCCGGCGCTGGTGTCGATTATGATGATATCGGCATTGGCCAGAGCGTTCATCTCGGTAATGAATGAACTGCGTTCCTCCTCGTCCAGGTTGGCGATCTTGGAAAAACCAGAAGCGCCTGCGACGATTTTTATCCCGTAGTTTGTGTCGAGAATAATCTCGGACATCTTTTTCTGTTTGCGGATGACATGATACAGGTTGTACTGGGGGATCATGTTCAGAATGACATTTACATTCGCGAGTCCCAGATCCGCGTCAACAACTATGACCTTTTTACCGAGCTGTGCGTATGCGATAGCCAGATTTATGGATATATTTGTTTTTCCTACCCCGCCTTTACCGCTGGCGATAGTAATAATCCGGGGCTTTCTCTCTCCGGCGGCGGGAGAGGAGTCCGCCGTTCCCCTGTTTTTCATCAGTTCCCGTAATTTCGATGCCTGATCTTCCATTCCGTTCCCCTATTTCAATTCAGTATGAGGAAATTTCTCCTCGATTCTGACCCTGTTTACCTGAAAACCTTCCAGGCTTGTCAAAAAACGCACCACCGAAGCCTTTTCGATGTCCTGAGGGACACGCTGGCCGTTTGTTATCCATGAAACAGCCTTGTTTTTTTCCGCGAGCACACTGATGATATTCCCGACCCGTGTGGTCTCATCGAATTTAGTGATTATCACCGAGTGATATCCGAAGGTTTCAAACTGCTGGATAATCTCCTTCATATCGCTGGTCTTTGTCGTTGCGCTCACGGCAAGATATAAGTCCGAAACAGAACCGGAAGCATCGAGAATTTCCCGCATCTCGGCAATCTTCCTGTAATCCTTGGGGCTGCGCCCGATGGTATCGATCAGGACCACATCGGCATCGTCGGAATAGAGGGCCATCGTCTTTTTAAGATCGCTGACCGATTCCACACATGACACGGGGATGCCCATAATGCTTCCGTAAATCTCAATTTGCTGCTTTGCCGCTATACGATAATTATCGATAGTTATCATGCGAACATTGAGGGGGCGGACGCTATTTAATTGCGAAACTCCGAAAAAAGCGGCTAATTTCGCAATGGTGGTGGTTTTTCCCACCCCTGTGGGACCAACCAGGACGATGGTCCGCGTCCGGGGGGTGTCTGACTGCTCATGTATCCGTATCCCCTCGCCTATCCACTCAAGGACCTGATCCTGCACCATCAGGTAGTTGTCCAGCTGCTCCAGGGAAAAGGTCTTTCTGACAGTATCAAGCATGGTCCGGGTATAGGAGGGGCTAAAATCGTTAAGGGCCAGAAGGTTTTCAATCTTGAGTATGGTTTCATGCTCCTCCATCCGGACGGAGGTCTGGGACACGGTGGTGTTAAGCTGCTCTTTTATCTCCCGGACCTCTTTGAGTACCTCCTGAAGCTGACTATCCTGAGCCGGTTTCACAGCGGCAAGTATCTTCTTGCGCTCCTCTTCAAAATCCATTTTTCTGTAAGCCCCGGAAGAGGAACCCCCGCCGCTCGCCGTGGCGACGACGGAGGGAATACTCTGGCCTGTTGTCTGGGATATAAACGAAATTTCGACCCCCTCTTTCCGGAACAGACCGAAAACCCCTCCCATCTGGATAGTCTGGCGGCGGATGATGCTTATATTGGAACCGTACTTATCCTTTATTTTCCGCAGGCACTGATCATAGGTTTCCGCACGTTCAGATAAAATATCCATTATCTCTGCGTTCTCCTCATTATATATTGAAACGGCCCTGCGGTTACGGCAAGGTCTCTGTTTTCTGTTTTTCAGAACCTTCCGGAATCTGAAAAACTATCCGTCCGCTTTTATCTCTCCCAGAGATTCCACTCTGATATCGTTGGCAATTTCAGGTACAGAGAGAACAACGAGTTCGGGAATTTCCCGTTCAGTACTGTTTTTAACAAGGATCCTGACCTCTTCGGGGCAGAGTATGACAGGCAGGTAGCCCAGCTCCTGCACCGCGGTTACGGACTGGGACACGGCGCGGATCCAGCCGCGCTGGGCGCCGGGGTCGAGGGCGGCGACAGGACCGTTCACGGTCTCTACACGGGAATCCGCCAGTTTCTGGAGCAGTACCGGGTCCACGGTCAGAACGTGGAGGGTACGGTTATCATCGACATACTGAAGGCATATCTGCCGCCCCAGAGCCTGCCGTACCTTTTCCGTGAGAATATCGGTCTGCTTTGTCACGCCGCCGTAGTCTCCGAGGGTTTCAAGGATGACCACCATATTGCGGATCGAGACCTGCTCCCGGAGCAGCCCCTGAAGCACTTTCTGTATCTCACCGATGGTGAACAGCTTGGAAACCTCATCGGTAACCGCCGGGTACTCCTTCTTGAGAGTATCAAGGATAGACTGTACCTCCTGGCGTCCGAGTATTTCCGAGGCGTGGCGTTTGATAATTTCGGTCAGGTGGGTGGCTATAATCGACGGCGGGTCAACGACGGTGTAACCCGCACGTTCGGCCCGCTCCCGGTTCTCTTCAGTTATCCAGATTGCGGGAAGCCCGAAGGTTGGGTCGGTGGTTTTTTCACCGGGAATGTCTTCGGTTACGCTGCCGGGGTTTATGCCGAGATACCAGCCCATGCGTATATGGCCCCGCCCAACCTCAACGCCCTTTATCTTGAAGCAGTACTCGTTCGGCTCCAGGCGCATATTGTCGATTATCCGTATCCGCGGAACCACGAGGCCCAGATCAAGGGCCGATTCCCGGCGTATTCTGGTGACCCGCTCCAGCAGTTCCGCCCCCTTGTCCTTATCCACCAGCGGAATGAGGCCGTATCCCAGCTCCAGCGAGAGCGGGTCCAGCGGTACTACGGGACTCATCTCCGAAGGGGCTTCGCCGGGCTTCGCGCGCTCCTTCTCCTTTGCCCTCTCCACCTGCTCGGCAAAACTCTTTCGTTCTATCCGCCTGAGCCGCCAGCCCACATAGGCG
>JAISVD010000125.1 GCA_031271875.1 Spirochaetaceae bacterium
GTGCGGATGGGAATGCGGCTTTTCAGACCATTGATGGGTTTTGTGAGACTTTTCCCGTTCAATTTCATGTCTTGCTTGTCTTTTCTCAGTACTCTTTTCGATAACTTTTTTCTTGAGGCAGCGCGGCCCCTTGACCAGAAAACACCGGTTTTGCTATAATCAGAAAATAGCCGGAGACGGAAAACCGTACCGGATAGAGTACTGCGGATAATATGACCGAAAGGGGGTGATTAAAATAGCTCATATTTTTGTTGACGACTCCGAAAATCTTGAAAAAGCGATAAAACGCTTCAAGAGGATGGTCGAAAAAGAGGGAATTATCCGTGAATGGAAAAAACGCGAATATTTTGAAAAGCCTTCTACTATAAAGAACCGGAAAAACAAGGCCCTTCAGCGCAAGCTCATGAAGAAGAACCGGAAAACCCGGGAAAACGGAAAAGGGTATTGATCCTCATGCATAACAGCTTACATAAATTCCCGGAGAACCCGGGGTTTATGATTCAGCGTTTTACCGGAAAAAACCGCCTGTCTGTGATATGGGCGGTTTTTTTATTCCTGCCCCTTTTTACCTCCTGTGTGCTGCTCTCAGGCGGGGGCGGTTTTACCGACGAACAGCTTCCTCAGTTGTTTCCCGCCGAGGCCGGTATTCCTCCTCCCGTCTGGGAACCCCTCGCCCCCGGTATCGATATCTGCTCCTTCTCCGACAGCTCTGTCCCCCTGACCCTCTACGGCGCCAGGATCGACCTGAAATCCCCCGGCCTTACCGTGATCATGACCTCTCCCCCTCCTGACGGGACAGGCGGGGTTTCCCGTGAATTTTCCGGAGAGACCACCCTGGAATTTGCCCGCCGTACCGGCAGTCTCCTCGCGGTCAACGCCTCCCCATTTAATGCCCCTGAGGGGATGCTTAATCGTCCCCGGAGCGCCATCGGGCTTGCCCTGTACCGGGGCGTTTCCTACGGCGAACCGCCCATGGTTCCCCGGTATGGGGCGCTTCTTTTCATGGAAGACGGAGGGGCGCGGATCATACCCCGGCAGGAGGAGTCCCTTGTTCCTCCCGAAACCGTTTACGCTGCCGGGGGCTTCTACCCGCTTCTGGAAAACGGAACTATCCTCCCCCCGGTAAACCGCATATTCGATTCCCGTACCGCCGCCGGAACAGCCGCGTCCGGAAGTATTCTCTACCTGCTCGTTGCCGAGGGTGAATACCCCTCCCGCAGCCGGGGACTGACATTCGAGGAGAGCGCGGCCTGGCTTTTATGGCTCGGGGCCGAAGACGGCCTCTCCCTTGACGGCGGCGGATCAAGCGCTATCGTGGTCCGTACTTCCGGCGGTAAATACGAAATACTCAATAAACTGTATTTTCCCTTTAATAAAGGGCACATTGTGGGTAATAATATAGGCTTTTCAACAAGCAGACAAATATCTCTAAATGGTAAATAATGTCTAGTAAAAAAAACACATTTTCAGCTTGACCTCTTCGGAATAACCAACTATTATTAAGGAACTATGGGAGTTGCTACTACTCAGCAGATAACGAAATATTATGATCTCTTCCGTGATATTGAAGTCACTTTTACCAAAGAAATAATAAAAGCGACAAATCTCGATACCCGCCAGGTATATCTTAAATGTACCGACAGCCAGTGGCCCTGTAAAATCCATTCAACGTCTTTTCTTGCCGCGAAGATTATCATAGGGACCAAAAGCGGCGCTTTCGCGCGTATCTCGAAAGACGCCGTCACGGTAAACCTGCGCTTCTGTTTTCAGCCGCCTGACAACAGGAGCATCGCGTTTTATGTCACCTCAAGAGTCGTATCGATCCTTCCCTATGAGAATTCTCAGGACCTGGCTATTGTCACCCTGAATTTTACCCAACGTCCTCCCGATGACCTCATAGAGATAATAGGGACACTGTTGGAGGCAAACGCGAATTCCGTCAAACGCAAGAATGAAAGCATTATCATAACACCCGATTCCCTGCGGAAACTCCATATTCTCCAGAAGGAGATGATGGTCTATATACAGAATGTCCCCCGCCGCTGTATCCTCCGGGACATCTCGTTCTCCGGTACGAAGGTGATGCTCATGGGTATCCCGAATTTTCTCAAAGGCAAGGATGCATCTATCCGTATCGACTTTGATGAACCCCGTGAAACCATCGAGCTCCGGGGGATCATATCGCATATCGAGGAGGTAGACCACAGCAAGAGTCTCCTCGCCGTATCGATACAGTATAATGAAAATACTGTGCCTATCTCCTATAAAATTCACATCAACGACTATCTCTCCCAGGTCCGTAAGAAGGGGCCGGGAGAGTCCGAAGCCCTCCAGAACCCGTCGTCGTCACAGGTCGAAACAAAGCAGATTCAGGCAGAGCCTGCTCTGGAGAAGGTAAAAACAGGAAAGGTCATAGAGGAGATGAACCTCACAGGTGTTGAAAAGACTGTTGTTACCGCTTCGGACCAGAATAGGGGTATTTGATATCTCCCTGTCCCGGTAAAGCTCTGTCCCCGCCGGAACCATATTCCTGATTTAAGGATTTTGCCATGAGTACACCATCCCCGCTTGATTCGGTTGTTTTTATCTCCCTGCCTCCGAATTTTACTCCCCCGGAAAATGCTTTTCCTATCGATATATCTATCCCGCTCCCTGTACAGCTGAGCTCGTCAGGCAAATTGGATATATCGGAGCTTACCTGGGAGATGATACTCGCGGGTATACTGACCCTTCTCGCCTATGAACCTGATGCCGCCAACAGCGGCTACTACCGTTCCCTTATCACCTCGGTAAAACCCTCCATTAGGCAGGAACTGACACAGACTGCGGTGATGTGCGCCAGGAACGGCGATTTTGCTGTTGCGGATGAGATATTCGCCGCTCTGAGGGGGCTTGATCCCGAAGATATGATGACGGTACTCAATTCCGCCATTTTTTATGACCAGCGGGCAGATTCCTACCGCGAATCCGGCCTCGCCGATGATGCTGACGCCAGTGATGACGCGGCCGTCTCCTTCTATAAAACTGCCATGACCGCAGAACCGCCTCTGGCGGATGCGTTTTTCAACGCCGGGTTTTTCTATCTCAAGCAGAAGAATTTTTCCCGCGCCAGAGAGTGTTTTACCACTTTTCTGCACCTTGCCGAAGATGATTCGGAAAACGGAGAGTATAAACGTCGGCGGGCTCAGGAGATTATACACGACATCGACAGCAGGAACCTCGATGACGAGCTGTTCAAGGCGGCCTATGATTTTATAATAACAGGGGAGGAGGAAAAGGGGCTCGAGCAGATAAAGCTTTTTCTCCAGAAAAACCCGAAAGTCTGGAACGCCTGGTTTCTGCTGGGCTGGGGGCTGAGGCGTCTTGGCCGTTGGGAGGCCGCCAGAGACGCATTCCTCCAGACTATTGCCGAGGGGGGCGAAAACGCGGACACCCTTAACGAGCTGTCCATCTGCTATCTTGAAACCGGGGAACCCGAAGAGAGCGAAAAGAGACTTCTCAGGGCCCTCTCCATGGAACCGGAAAATACAAAAATCATGTCGAATCTTGGTTTTCTCGCCCTCAAAAGGGGAAACCCCGCTGCGGCGGAAACATATTTCCGTACCGTCCTCGAATACGCTCCGGACGATACGATGGCCCGTACCGCCCTCGCGGAGATGGAAGATAAGTAAAGGAAATCCTGTCAGAACCCTTTCTGTGTTTCCATCTCCGGGGTCAGCCGCATCCTGTCTCCGGGGCCGATTCCGACACGTCCAAACCAGCCCTGGGGCACTTCCAGCGCATACCTGACCGACACCGAACTTATTATAGAAGAAAGATTGTAGGGTTCCATATCGAAGATATCCCGTATCACCCCGGAAGAATCGATATAGGCAATTGAAAGCGGAGCAGGGGTGTTCTTCATCCAGAACTGGGCGCGCTGATCCCTCGGAAAAATGAAAAGCATCCCCGTTCCGTTGGGAATATCTTTCCTGTTCATGAATCCCCTGGCCTGCTGCTCCGGAGTAACCGCAAGCTCCGCCCGGAGTAAAACCTCACCGCCGTCATTTTTGACCAGCACAATATCGGTTTTCTTCATTTTTCCATCACAGCCGGTCAGAGCGGCACACATATACAGAAACAGCAGCCCCCGGGTAAACGCTTTTTTCATAATACCGTCACCTTTTAAAAACTGTCGAGAAAATCCTGCTGCAGCATCTCCCTGACTCCCTGCTGTACCCTGCTCTGATCCAGCAGTGAGTTAAAAACCGCTGTGTCCATATATTTCAGCGTCAGCGGGCGTTCCAGGCTCAATGTAACCTTCCCGTCCTCCCAGACCATCTTTTCCGGACTGAAAGAAGCAGGGGAACCATATTTTTCCTCAAGGCTTGATGATATCGAAAAGTAATCCACCATCGAAGGGTTCATGGAGAATA
>JAISVD010000172.1 GCA_031271875.1 Spirochaetaceae bacterium
CTGAAATGCAGCCTTTTACACAGCTGCGCAATATGGTATTCTTTAACGGCGACGTTGAGCTTGCAGCCCGCTATCCCACTTATAAGGCTCCGACCTCCGGAAAAACCATGAGCGCCCTCACTGTTTTCCGTGACATGGAGAAACGCCCCTGGACAGCCGCTATCGGTTCCGATGCGCTGCCCGCTCCGAATGCCGACCTGAAGCGCTTCTATGAGCAGGGTATTGTTGAATTCGTCGCCGGGCAGCGCCAGCTTACCAGAGAGAGCTGGACAGCGTGGGTCGCCGAGTTTGACAAACTGGGCGGTGCCGCCTGGGAAAAAGCAGGTATTGCCGCCGCAGAGGCCGGGAATTATCTCAAGTAGGATATTTTTTATAACCTGAAAAAGTATCTTTTAATAAAGAGGATATTCGTCTTTCCCTTATGGCGATATCCTCTTTATTTTATAAAGGGTGGTTTTCTTTTTATGGATACACTTGATAAAACAAAGTCCCTTTCTGAACGTATGGCGCTGTCCGTAATGAACAGATACAAACCCGAGCAGGTGAAGTGGCATTATGAGCATGGACTCGTATTGCAGAGTATATACGCCGTTGGAGCCGCTGCAGGAAATAACGATTACTGCGGCTGGGTAAAAATGATGTATGATACGAAAATTATGGAAGATGGCCGTATCGATACCTATCGGGAGAATGAATTCAATCTTGATCAGATAAATCCCGGCAAAATGCTTTTTCAGCTGTATAAAGATACAAACCAGGAAAAATACCGAACAGCGATTGAAACATTGCGTGACCAGCTGCGCAGCCATCCGAGAACAAAAACAAAGGGGTTCTGGCACAAGCAGATATATCCCTGGCAGATGTGGCTTGACGGTCTCTATATGCAGGGACCTTTTTATGCAGAGTATACGGCGGAGTTTGGTGACCCCGCTGATTTTGAGGATGTGGCGCACCAGTTTATCCTGATGGAATCAAAAGCCCGTGACCCCGCAACCGGTCTGCTCTATCACGCCTGGGACGAATCCCGTAAACAGCTCTGGGCAAATTCGGACACAGGATGTTCCCCCCATTTCTGGGGACGCGCCATGGGCTGGTACTGCATGGCGCTGCTGGACGCACTTGATTTTATTCCGAAGACTCAAGGGCGCCGGAAATATATCGATCAGCTCCTGGAGATCGCTGGCAGGCTTCTTGTTCCCGTCATGAAATACCAGCACGCTGAAAGCGGTCTCTGGTATCAGGTACTTGATCAGGGCAAGCGGGAGAAAAATTATCTTGAGACATCAGCTTCCGCAATGTTTATACGTTTCCTGTATAAGATGCTCCGCAGGGGATATGTCATGCAGTCTGACAGCGCGGCGGTCCGCGCCGCAGCCGACAAGGGGTATGACGGACTTCTGAATATGATGCTCAAAGAAGATGAATCCGGTGAGCTGCATCTCCATGGAATATGCAGTGTTGCCGGTCTTGGCGGTAATCCCTACCGTGACGGTTCATTTATGTATTATGTAAGCGAACCCGTTGTCGCCGATGACTTTAAAGGAGTCGGCCCGTTTATCTTTGCGTCCCTTGAGCGGGAACAGCTTCTTGCTTCTGTATGATCGGATAGCTGAAAAGGCTATCCATATAAAAAGTGCGTGCAGGTTATGTTCCGCAGGGGAAATACCGGTACGCACTTTTTTATTCATGCTGAGGAATATGATTTCCATCTGAATAATACAAAGAGAAGACGGAATAGTTTTTTATATATATGGTAATAATAATAGCAAGTGATGAGTTTAAGTCATGTATCCCTAATCCAGGGGATTCCTCCTTAAAAAACATCCCTCGTCGAGGGGTGTTTTTTTTTGTAGAGGCACTTACGTTAAGGCCGGTCTTCCGGTGTAAAAATCCGTTGTTATGGATCACGCCGCAGCGCGCCTCTGTATCCGGATACAGATAAAAATGTAAGAATAGTCCAAAATTCGGTCTGCTTATTTTTTTCTGATAGATGATAATATCAGGTATATAGTATGGTTGCACCTATTTTCAGGAGGAGACAGAAACGTATGAATATAAACAGCTTCAGTCTTGAAGGAAAAGTTGCTCTGGTTACCGGGGCTTCCTATGGTATCGGATTTACTATTGCTTCGGCCTATGCAAAAATGGGCGCGAAAATCGCCTTTAACGATATCAATCAGGAACTGGTTGACAAGGGCGTTGCAGCCTATAAGGAGATCGGTATTGAAGCAAAGGGATATGTCTGCGATGTTACCGATGAGACTGCCATCATCGAACTGATAAAGAACATTGAACATGATATCGGCGTTATCGATATTCTCGTTAATAACGCGGGGATCATCAAACGCATACCCATGACGGAGATGTCCGTGGAAGATTGGCGGAAGGTCATCGATGTTGATCTCAACGCGCCTTTTATTCTTTCAAAAGCCGTAATCCCTGGAATGATACTGAAAAGGGCCGGAAAGATCATCAATATATGCAGCATGATGAGCGAACTGGGACGCGAAACCGTCAGCGCCTATGCGGCGGCAAAGGGAGGGCTCAAGATGCTTACCCGCAATATTGCCTCCGAATATGGACAGTACAATATCCAGTGTAACGGCATCGGCCCCGGATACATCGCGACCCCGCAGACGGCGCCGCTCCGGGAAGAGGGTCACCCCTTCAATACGTTTATTGTCTCCCGCACCCCCGCGAACCGCTGGGGGACTCCTGCCGATCTCGAAGGCCCCGCAGTATTCCTTGCGTCAAATGCGTCGGATTTTGTTAATGGTCATATCCTGTATGTTGACGGCGGTATCCTCGCCTACATCGGAAAGCAGCCGTAACAGGAGTATCCTTATGATGGTTCACGCAAAGCGTTCTATCCCGATACCGGCTGCGACTGCCGTTGTTTTTTCACTGATTATCCTTTTAACCGCTGCGACCTGTTCCCGGTCGGCGATCAAGACGGACGCTGAAGGGCTTACGGATATCCTTTATTTTGAGGATGATTTCTCTGCGGGAATGGATAACTGGGATGTCGCTGGCGGAACAGCGGAGGTTGAATCCGCTGATGGAAAGAGTGTATTGCGGTTTACCTCCGATGATATCACTTCCGGTATCGTTCTCAGACTGAAGGAAGAGATATGGGAAACCATAGCGTCCCGGAGTTCGGAAAAATCTCCGGGCAATTTGTATGTGGAGATGGGAATCGTTCTTACCGGTGATTCCAGGGGAAACAAAAATATCGGTATCGCGTCGGACATCTCCCCCGACGGAACCGCTTTTTATTACGGCGGTATCAACTACAATAACCGCCTCCAGATGGGCTATCTTCCGGGGGACGGCAAAGGATATCAGAATACCAGCGGAATCCCGATGGTGAAATCCGATAGTGTCGCGTACAGGACCGACGGGTACAAGCTCAGATATGAGATCAGCAAGGACGGCAGCAAAGATGAGATAATGCTGTATATGAACGACATTCCCATCGGAAAAAACAATATGCCGGTCGCGTATACCGTTCCCGGAGCGGGAAGGGCGCCGGACGGCAGCGGTATAGGCGTCTACTCCTGCGCCGCTTCTTTTGTTCTCGAATATGTGAAGGTTGGCCCTCTGGATGGGGGAAAGACGGCTCTGCTGGTTTCAACGGCGGACCCCGATTTTGTCCAACTTTCCGGAAGCATCCCCTACAGGGAAACCGCAAAGATTCTCCGCGCCGGTGAGTCTCCCGTGGAATTCACCGTTACGGCGAGGCGCTTTGATGGAAGCGATGACAGCTATACGGTTACCGCCTCCGGAGATTCGGTACGTCTCTCCTCCGAAAAAGGGAAGAGCGGAACCGCCTTTTCCGTCGCCCCCGTGAAGCCGGGAGAATCGGAAGTCATTATCGCAAACCGTTCCAATCCCGGGTCCTCCCGGAAGATCGTTTTTACCGTGGAAGAGGGGCTGACATTTGTCAGGGACAGCTACAGCGGTCTTTCGGAGAGACTTG
>JAISVD010000175.1 GCA_031271875.1 Spirochaetaceae bacterium
CAAAAATAGGCAAGCCGACGATGGCGCTGTAACTCCCTTCGATATTAGAGATGAAGCAGGAACCCTTGTTCTGTATACGGTAACCTCCGGCGACTCCCTGCCACTCTCCGGTGGAGAGATAGTCCTCTATCTCTTCATCAGTCATTTTAGTAAAAGTGAGATGATTGATACTCAGCCTTGTGGAAAGGAAACTGTTTTTCCCGTTGAAAAGGGCAATAGCGGTAATAATTTTTTGTGTTTTCCCCGAAAAAGCGCGGAGAAACTCCGAAGCCTGTTCCCTGTCTTCAGGTTTACCGTAGGTTCTGCCATCAAGAGTGATCAGTGTGTCGGCTCCCAACACCCAGGATACCGCCTGTTTTTTACTGAGTTTTTTTGCTGCCGTTTCCACCTTTTTGATAGCGATGAATTCCGTCCCCTCCTCGGGGCTCATTCCCGCTTCATAACGCTCCTCAATATCCGGAATGACCACCTGAAACGGAATATCAAGATTTCTGAGTATATCCTGCCGCCGCAATGAAGATGATGCCAGAATTAATGGTTCCATGTCTATTTCTCTAATCCTCTTTATGTTATCACTGTCATAGTCCGCAGAAGGTCAATCCGCGAATTCCCCTTTCAGCATTCCTTGACAAAAACGGATAATACCTATATTGTAATACCAATTGAGAGATTAGCTCATTTGGATAGAGCGTTGCCCTCCGGAGGCAAAGGCGGTGGGTTCGAATCCCGCATCTCTCAGGTTTGAAAGACGTTACATTCCGTGGCGTCTTTTTTTGTATCACTGCATATATCCCATGCGGGATTCGATGGGCACCGAAGGGTGCCCCGGGCGGCGAACCTTTGGGTTCGCGAATCCCGCATCTCTCAAGCATTGAAGAACGTTACAAGCCGTAGCGTTCTTTTTTTTGTACCACTGCACATACCATAGCGGGATTCGATGGGCACCGAAGTGTGCCCCGGGCGGCGAACCTTTGGTTCGCGAATCCCGCATCTCTCAGGTTTAACAACCATACATACTCATGATATCTCTTTTCTGACGCAGAACTTCCGTAAATTGAAAAAAGAACGCCATAGAAACACGGCGTTCTTTTTTTACCCTTTCGGAGATTGTATAAAAAATACGTCTACAGAAATTACTGCCCGCTTACCTTTTTCAATACCTCATGGGCACGGTTCCGCACAGGGGTAACGTATGCGTAGTTTGTCGCAATACTCGCAATGGATTGAACCATTTCGGTCTTGTTCTCTACGGTGGACGCAAGTTTTTCATAGGCGTTCAGTATATCAAGGGCAAGACTGCTTGTGGGGTTGATAATATCGAATTTCCGGGCGGTCCAGGCAATGGTGGAAACAACTTCATCGTTATTATTTATACCGATATCCGCCAGCGAGCGGATAGCCGCCGAGAGAACCATGGGTTCGTTATCCGCGAGCACAATCTTGACAAGTGTGGAAGACGCTTCTTCATTGCCGACACGGCCGAGGAGTTCACACGCCTTTGCCCTGATGTCCGGATAGTTATTGGACATCCGCCCGTTTTCCCGTACCATATTGAACACGCCCTCTCCCGCGAGCGAATTCAATGCAGTATGCATATCGGTACTCACTCTTCCATTATTAAGTGCGGATTCGATATACTGGAGGGAAACCAGTTTGTTGTCCCGTCCCTCTGATGACGCAAGTTCCTTGATAATAATATCTTCAACGGAACTCAGATACGCCTGTTCAACAGTCACCTCTTTCTGATCGTTGGTTTGTCCATATCCCATTCCGAACAGGCATACAAAAATCATTACAATACATGCGGCATATTTGCGCATATGTTATCCTCCTCAGTTAGGTTCGAAACACTCTATCTGATATACTATCACTAACACTTCTCAAATAATACCATTAATTATTCAACCGGTCTAGCTGAATTTTCCATTCATTATTGATTTTTTCGAAATGATAAAACACTATATCCCTGCTGTCGATGGTCTGAACCGCCTTTACAAGTTCCGGTGTCAGGTATTTTATCTGGTCGATCTCTCTTCCCTGTCTCGAAGGCAAAAAGATGAAATAGAAATAATCCCGCAGACTGTTCAGCTCTATCCCTTTTATCGGCAGCATGAGGGATGCCTTTTTGAGGTTTGTGGTATTGGACCAGTACTGGATCGAATTCGGACTGACATAGGATATCCAGTTCTGATAATCCTTGTTTTTCATTATCTTATCGAGACGTTCGATAATATTCATTATCTGTTCTTTATCGGTGACATACTGTTCGTGCGGAATCGAAACCTCCAACCCCTCGACCGCCTTTAAGTAACCCGTCGCGCCGATGAGTGTCCCGTCGGTCTCTTTTACCGGCGGAGTTCCCTGAATTTCGGGATCCGGGGACACGGGGTTCCTTTCCGGCGCAGAAGGTTCCGGCGGGATGATTATCAGCTCCTCTCCCGATATAAAATCAGCGGAGATGATCTCTCCTTCATCTGTTCTTGAAACGGAAAAACAGGATGTAAACACAAAAACTACTATAATCAAAATAATTATAGTAATTTTTTTGCTGAATAACATACGTGTATTATATCTTTGTTCGAAGTTTTCGTAAAGAACTTTTTTATACAAATGCAGATTCCATACTTTTTTATACTTGACCCAAAAAAAAACACATATTACAGTATTGGATATGATATTGGCTGTTTTTGCGGGTTCATTTGATCCCCCCACTTATGGACATCTCAACGTAATCGAGCGGGCTGGCAGGCTTTTTGACCGGATTCATATTGTCATAGCCGTAAACAGGAAAAAAAAGTATCTTTTTTCCACTGAAGAACGGCTCGATATGATGAGGGAGCTGGTAAAGCCCTTTTCCGGTGTATCGGTGCACCTCTGGGACAGGCTTATCGTGGATTACGCGAAGGAGCATAACGCCCAGATACTGCTCCGGGGGGTACGCAATTCCGCCGATTTTTCCTATGAGCTGGAACTATCGATGATGAACAGGGGACTCAATCCCGATATTGAAACGGTTTTTATTCCCACGGATCCGAAATATGTAGTTATCCGCTCCAGCGCGATAAAGGAAGTCGCGTCTTTTGGGGGAGATATTTCATCGATGGTGCCGGATTCGGTGAAAGAGCGTCTGAAAATGAAATTTCTTCAAAAAACAGTTTGACAAAAAATGTAAAAGTGTTATAATGGATTGACAGGCAATGGGGATATGTTGTATGCTTGCACAATTAATGTTATCATATGAGTAAGTGAGGTTTACATATGGCAGTACCCAGAGCGAAAACATCCAAAGCCCGTACACGCAGGAGGCAGGGAATCAATATGCGCCTGAGCGCACCCAATCTTGTTGAATGCGGTAACTGCGGTAATTTGACAATGCTGCACCGCGTATGTCCCAAATGCGGATTTTATCGCGGTCGTCAGGTGATTACGCCTGAGAACAATGGATAACAGGAGAACGTAGATTATGGATGAGTTGTTTCAGAAAATGCAGAAACTGGTAGCGGAAAAGCTGGAGATCGATGAGTCTAAAATTACCCCCGAAGCTTCCTTCCGGCAGGATCTGGGCGCCGACAGCCTTGATACGTATGAGCTTGTATATGCTATCGAGGAAGAGATGGGAGTGAGCATCCCCGATGAAAAAGCGAATGAATTCGAAACAGTCGGTGATGCATACGAATTCATAAAATCACAGATGAAATAATTTTCAGAAAGAGGGGCACCTTGTTTCCTTTTGGTCAGGGATTATCCGCAGAACGGAGAACGGTGCTTTCTGTTTTTCAGAGGAATGCCGGTATAAGGTTTAAAGATATTTCTCTCCTTGATCTGGCGTTCCACCATCGCTCTTTTTCAAATGAAAGTCAGGAAGCTCGTGTAAATAATGAACGTCTGGAGTTTCTCGGAGACGCGGTTCTTGGTATGGTTGTCGCTTCATGTCTCTATAAAGATATGAGCGGACATTCCGAGGGGGACCTTGCACGGGTGAAGTCGGTGGTGGTATCTGAAAACACCCTTTCGGAGATCGCCATTACTCTGGGGATTGACTCCTGTCTCGTCCTGGGAAAAGGGGAGGAGCTTTCCGGCGGGAGGCAGAAAAAAGCGATCCTCGCGGATGCGATAGAGGCGGTTATCGGCGCTTATTATCTCGATTCCGGGTACAGGCTTGTCGATCGTTTTGTGCTGAAACTGATAACCCCGGAGATCGTAAAGGTACAGGAAAACCGCCACCGCCGGGATTACAAAACATTACTCCAGGAGTATTACCAGAAGCGCCATAAAAGCTGCCCGAAATACGAACTTGTCCGTAAAACCGGCCCCGATCATGACAGAACCTTCTGGGTTGAGGTTAAATTGGGCGAGACGAGATACGGACCCGCTTCAGGAAAAAACAAAAAACAGGCGGAACAGTCCGCCGCCAAACTTGCCTGGGATAGTATTGCTGATTCAGTGTCCGAGGAGGAGCTCTGAAGGAGCTTCAGGTATCCCTTTGTGTACATATTCAAAATCCTGCAAAAACAGAGACTCTTAATCGAAGGCCGCCGATTTTTTATAAGGCCTTTGCCCTGTCATCCTGATATCCTGTGATACATTTTTTCCGCAATCACCAGCAGGTTTTCCCTGGTATTGGAACCGGGATCGTCGAGGACGGTTTCGAGGAGTTCATTCAGGACGATTCCCAACTGTTTTCCTGCGGGAATACCCATGGTCATGAGGTCCTTTCCGTTTACCGCGAGATCCTTCAGGCCAAGAGCTGATTGCTGCTCCAGAACTTTCCGTATCCTCTCCTCAAAACCGGCAAGGATACCCGGCGGCGGGGGTGTTCCGTTCATTCCGTACAGATCGGCGTATCTGAGATCAAAGAGGTCGTCCACCGCTTCCGGGGTGACCCTGACGAGAAAGCGGCGTACAGCGGCATCCGTCCAGCTCTCCTCGTAATGGAACATATGGTTTGCGATGAGATGGGTGACCTCCCGGATAATGGCCTTGGGAAAGCGGAGCCTGGTGAGGATTGCCTCTGTCATGGACGCCGAGATATCTTCGTGCCGGTAGAAGGTACATACCCCGTCTTTCAGGGCCCTGACTGCGGGTTTCCCGATATCGTGAAACAGGGCGGTAAGCCTCAGCCGGAGGCTGCTCCGGGGAGCTCCATCGCAGGAGTACAGAAGATGATCCAGCACATCAAAGCGGTGAAATCCCTTCTGTTCAACCCCGCGGCACGCGGCGAGTTCCGGCAGGAAGAGAGCGAGAAGTCCCGTGGTTTCCATGAGCAGAAGGGCCTTTGAGGGAGTTTCGGCGCCAAGCATTTTGATAAATTCGTCCCTGAACCGCTCTGTGGCAATTCCCTCCGTTACCGGAAGCGCCTGGGGGATCGCGTTCAGCGTGTTCTCTTCGAGGCTGAAATCGAGCTGGGCGGAAAAACGGATCGCCCTGACCGGACGGAGCCCGTCCTCACCGAACCGCTCCCGGGGGTTGCCGACGGTACGGATTATCTTTCTTTTTATATCGCTCCGTCCGTCAAAGGGGTCTATGATGTTTCCTTCAGGCAGATGGAGGGCTATGGCATTCATCGTAAAGTCTCTT
>JAISVD010000257.1 GCA_031271875.1 Spirochaetaceae bacterium
TCAACTCCTCTCCGCTTTTCGGAAAAACCGAAGGACAGACCTTCCTTTGCGGACAGCTCCATACCCCGCTGTTCCCCGGTTTTTCCGCGCCGCTCCCAACCCTTTGTCCGTTTCAATTCAAGCTCTGTCCCTGTTTCCGTATCTTTTCGAGTACATGCAGGAACCCTGAAGATAGCAGCCCACATAAACCACACTGGTCAAGCAACATCCGGTATAGTATGATGAAACCACTATGAAACTATTCTGCATATCCATCATAATCGCTTTTCTGATATCCGGCGCAACAAGCTGCGCGGGAAAAGCCGCAGTCATATCCGGGGATATCCCCGACGATACGGAGTTCATCCAGGGCCTGCTTGATTCGGAAGGGAGCGAGATAACCATCCCCGCCAGGGAAACTCCGTGGATAACCCGGCCTCTCTTCCTTACCGGAAAATCCGAAAAAACGATACGCTTTGAACCGGGATGCAGAATAACCGCAAAGGAAGGGGAATTTATCGACACAGAAGACTCTCTGCTCAGTCTGAACAACTGTTCCGATATCATACTAACCGGATATGAAGCCGTTCTGGAGATGCGTAAATCCGATTACACGAAAAGACCCTACAAAAAGTCCCAGTGGCGCCACGGTATCTCCATACGGGAGTGTGAATCGGTCACCATCGAAGGGCTGACCATCAGGTTTACAGGCGGTGACGGGGTGTATCTCGGACAGGCGAAGGGGGAGGAAGTAAACCGGAATATTGTCCTTAAGGATCTGCGGCTTGAGGACAATCACCGGCAGGGGGTCAGCGTCATTTCGGTGGAGGGCTTCATCATGGAGGGCTGCATTGTTACGGGCACAAAGGGAACCCAGCCTATGGCGGGGATCGATTTTGAACCGAATTCAAACGCCAACAGTCTTACAGGATGCGTTATCAGGGACACTGTTTTTGAAAATAACTCAGGCGCGGGGATACTTTTCTATTTCCACAAATTGAAGGCAAAACATCCCCCTGTGGATATAACTTTTGAAAACTGCATCTCCCGGAACAACATGATGTCGGTACTGATGCTTTCGGTTCCCCGGGGGCTTCGGGGGAGTATCCGGTTTATCGATTGCGACCTTTCAGACTTTAAACGGATAAAACGTACAAAAACACTGACCGTCGATTTTTTATAATGCCGTTGCCCTGTGCCGCAGTTCCACCCTTCTTCATAAAAATCCTCAAATATAGTATTCTGTAGATATGATACTTTATGATTCATCTCTGGATATGAATTTCAGGAATTACGGAATCATGCTCCCCATACTCGATTCCCGTGCCGGCAGGGTCATCCGGGAACTGGAAAGAACCGGGAGCGGAGCGTTTCCTGTATATACCCTCGATAAGGCCCGGCAAGCGGCAGAACGGATAGCGGGAGAGTCGCCGCCGCCCATAGGCAGGGAAGACCTGGAAAGAGTTCACGAGCGGGTTTTCGTGAGCCGCCTCTATAATGACGGTTCCGGGGGACTCGAAAGGGAGCTCATAACAGCCTATGAGCTGGTAGACCGGGAGGGCAGATACAACAGGTATGAACCGGAAAAAGCGGACAGACCCCTTGCGGAGCTGTTCGCGACGATTCTGCGGCAGGTTGAGGGAACCTATCTGGCCTGCCGTATGGCCCTTGAACAGAGCTCCGAGCCGGGTTTCTGCTTTTACCTCGGAGGAGGAATGCACCACGCCCGTTACGACAGCGGCGCCGGTTTCTGTCTGATAAACGACAGTATCATCTCGGTCAGGAGATTGCAAAACGAGGGACGCGCCCCCCTTGTCTGGATAATCGACATTGACGCCCATAAAGGGGACGGAACCGCCGAAGTGGTGACCTTTTCCCGCCGCCGGGGAGAAACCTTCACCGACAGAGCTCCCGCCATACTGACCCTTTCGGTACACATGGGCAAAGGCTGGCCGCTTGATACGGAGACCCTTTCCGTATCGGACAGCGGACGGGCGCCGCTCCTTCCTTCAGATATCGACGGTTTAATGGAAGAAAACGAGGAGGCGTTATATCTTCCCCGACTGAGGGAGGGACTCAGTCGGCTGGAAGAGATGTCCGGGAACAGGAAGGCCGACTTGGCTGTTGTCGTTGACGGCGCGGATCCCTATGAGCATGACGGACTTGCCTCAAGCGCGCTCATCAGGCTCACCCTTGAACAGTGCACGGCCCGGGACATGCTTATTTATTCATTCCTCCGGGAGAGGAATATCCCCTCCGCCTGGCTGATGGCGGGAGGTTATGGTGAGCGGGCCTGGGAACCCCCTGCGGCGTTTCTGCGGAATCTTGCCACGGGAACGGACAACCAGTGAACAAGCCGCCCCGGCGCAGGCCGAAAAAGATACAAAGGATACACCTCCCCCGTGGAAAAGTTCTGCTGCTCCTCTCCGCTATAGTCGCCCTTGGGGTATTCCTGCTCTTCCTCACCACCATATTTGCCCCCCTCCGGGTCCTCCCGGAAGATCAGCTCCCTTCAGACACTGTCGCTCGGGAAGAACCCCGGATCGGCGGCAACGGGCAGCAGGAGCTGCCCGGAAAGAAGCTCTGTCCCCCTCCTCTGGAAACCCCGCCCGTAAAAAAACCGGAAACCACGGAAGCTCTGTCCCCGACCCTCCCGGCAGAACCGGCGAAGCCGTCCACTCCTTCAGACGCAAAAAAGCCTCCGAAGGCTCCCCCTGCCCTGCCCGAAAAAAAACAGGAAACTACGGAAGCTCTGTCCCCATCTTCCCCCATCCCGGCAGAACCTTCCGCTCCTGAGAAAATTCTCGTTTTCGTCATCGACGATGCAGGCCACAACATCCGCCAGATGGAACCATTCCTGGCCCTTCCCTTTCCGGTCTCTATTGCTGTTTTGCCGGGATTGGAGTATTCTGTAACGGCGGCGGAAAAAATCCGCATTGCGGGAAAGGAGCTTCTCCTGCATCAACCCATGCAGGCACAGAATCCGGCTTTTGATCCGGGCCCCGGCGCCATCACCCGGAACACCGAAATAGCTGAGATAGGGAACATTCTGGAGAAAAACCTGAATGAGATTGGTCCCGTTGCGGGCATGAATAACCATGAAGGTTCACTGATTACGGCAGACGCCGCCGCCATGGGAACCGTACTGCAATTCTGCCGACAGAAGGGAATATTTTTTCTGGATTCCCGGACAACAGCGCAGTCAGCGGCGCAAGG
>JAISVD010000012.1 GCA_031271875.1 Spirochaetaceae bacterium
CGGAATTACACTGCTGGCAACTCCGCTCCCGATGTATGACGCCTGTATTGCTCTGGGGAATCTGGAACTTTTCTCCTAAATACACTATTCTGAGTGCATGAAAACTATTGAAACGGATATTATCGCCCTTGATCTTGACGACACCCTGCTTAAAAGCGATCTTTCCATTTCCGATTATACGGTCGAAACCCTGCGGAAAGCGGCGGAGCAGGGCATCTATATAGTTATCGCCTCAGGACGCGCCGACAACGCGATACTCCCCTCTGTCCGCCGCCTTGAACTCGCGGGGACAGAGCAGGGGCGTTACATTATCGGGCAGAATGGGACATCCATCACCGATCTTCACACGAGGCAGCCTGTATATACCAGGGTGCTTCCCGGAGACATAGCCGTCAGGGCCTATGAAATCGCATCTGAAAACACTATTCCCAGTCATATATACGACGGTGATATTATATACACATCCATGCACAACCGCTGGTCCGCTATTGATGCGGAACTGAGCGGTCTCCGGCTGGAACTGGTCGAGGATTACCCTTCCTTTATTGCCGCGAGGGCTGCGCTCTCCTCCAGAGAAGGCCCCTCAAAAGGGGTATCGAAAGTCGTCCTCACCGGCGATCCTGACAGGATACAGCATATCCAGCGGGAGCTGAAGGAGGAATTCCGGGAGAGGGCAACAGTTTTTACCAGCAAACCCTTTTTTCTTGAAATTATGCCTCCCGGAGCGGGAAAGGGAGAGGCCCTTGCCTTTCTGGCGGAGAAACTGCATATTCCCAAGGAGCGGGTAATGGCTTTCGGCGACAGTATGAACGATGAATCCATGATCCGTTACGCCGGTTCCGGGGTGGCAATGAAAAACGGTCTTCCCTATATCCAATCTATCGCGCGGTATGTTACGGAACAGACACATGATGAAGACGGCATCGCCTGTTTCATAAGACAGCACTGCCTGGATTAGCTGCCAGAGGATCACAGCCAAACAGTTTCAGTAGCTGCTTTCGGGTTACATCCATATCATGGGGATATTCCGCAGTAAAGGCTGCGGATTCTCCCGATGCGGGATGGAGCAGTTCCAGCCGCAGGGCGTGCAGGGCAAGCCGGTCAAGAAGGGGCCGCTCCTCATAGGGGTCTCCCTGCCAGGAGCGTTTTATATCCGAAAGCCGCACCGGTTTCTGATTACCCCCGTACAGCGGATCACAGACAATCGAATAGCCCTCCGAGGCAAGGTGCGCCCGTATCTGGTGGGTCCGCCCTGTTACGGGCTTCGCTTCAATCCATGAATAGGGGCCGCAGATACCCAGCAGCCGGAACCGGGTAAGGGAATCCTTTCCCTTTTTCCGGTCAATAACAGTCCGGTGCCGCGCGTCGCCGTCGGGGAGCAGCCTGTGGGTTACCTCCTTTTCCGTCCAGGAGGGCCGTCCGTAGATAAGCGCATGATAGGTCTTATCAATCTGCCGTTTTTCAAACGCCTCGGAGAGGAACCGCTGCGTTTCCGGCTCCCGGGCATAGATGATGAGTCCCGAGGTATCCTTATCGATACGGTGAACCGCATAAAGCTTTCCCAGTTTCTCCCCGGCGAGCAGATCGAGACGGGGGGCTTCAGAGTCCCACCGGTCTGCGGCGACAAGCATTCCCGACCGTTTATTCAACACGGCTATATATTCATCCTGATACACAACAGTAAAGGGGGGCGTAGATTTCATGTTTCAGAGTGTATCAGGATACGGGGGAAATGTACATAAATATGTGTGCCTAAAACGAGGGTAAACAAAACAGGTCTTGCAGACACTATCATTGCCCAAAATACCCGCCGGCATAATAAAGGATATGCAGTTTATCATTGATGCGGCAAATATAATTTTGGAAACAGAATAAATAAGGAGGCGGGGTTTAACTCCCGCCTCCTTATTTATACAGCGCGGCAGCTACTCTATTCCGTATACCTTACCGTATTCGACAATATCCACATTGTGATACCCGCTCTTATCAAGGTGTTCCGTAAAAGCCCTCTGGGCATCGGGCTCCCCGTGGACCAGAAAAATCTTTTTGAGACGGGATGTATCCAGAGAATCAAGCCATTCAATGGATTCCCCGTAATCAGCGTGGGCACTGAAGGCGTTGATCTGCATAATCTCCGCCCTTACGGGGTGCCATTCATTCATGATTCTGACCTCCTTTTCCCTGTTCTGGATCCGCCGGCCGAGGGTGTTGTCCGCCATAAACCCGACGAGAAGGATTGTCGTGGAGGGTCTGCTGATATTGTTTGCCAGGTGGTGAACGATCCGCCCGGCTTCGCACATCCCGTCGGCGCTGATGATAACCATGGGGCCAGGCTTATCGTTGAGCGCCTTTGACTCGGCGACATTGGTGGTAAAGGTCAATTCGTTAAAGCCGAAGGGGTTTTTATGGTGCCTGAGAAACGCCTCATGAATGTCCTGATCGTAACATTCAGGGTGGACCTGAAAAATACTGGTGGCGTTTGTCGCCATGGGAGAGTCAACATAGATGGGTATCTTCGGGATACGCTTCTGATCAACCAGCATGTGGAAATAGTAGACCAGTTCCTGCGTGCGTTCAACGGCAAACGCGGGGATGAGGATTTTCCCCTTTGATTTTACCGCCCGGTTTACCGCCTTCGCAAGTTCATCCATAGCGATCTGGGTATCTTCGTGGAGGCGGTTACCGTAGGTGCTCTCCATAACGATATAATCCGGCGCAGGAACGGCTGCGGGGTCTCTGATGATCGGCTTGTTTTTGCGCCCCAGATCGCCGGTATATACAATCCGGACAGGTTCCGCGCCGCTGCGGTTTACGGTAAGATAGGCAAAGGCTGAACCGAGGATATGCCCGGCATCATAAAACTCGAGATTGATATCCGTGGCCACATGTATCGCACGGTTATAGGAGATGGTCACCATCTGGTCCGCCGCCTGGACGACATGCTCCTCGGTAAACAGGGGCTCCCAGGCAAATCTCTGCCCCTTTTTTGCCGCCTGCTTCCGCAGATACTCGGCGTCCCTGGCCTGAATGCGGGCGCTGTCCATCATGATGAGGTTTGCCAGATCCCGGCTCGCGGGGGTGGCATAGATATTGCCGTTATATCCGTTTTTCACCAGCAGCGGCAGCAGTCCGCAGTGATCATAATGGGCGTGGGTCAGGATTACCGACTCGATTTTATCGGCTGCGATGCCGAATTCCCTGTTTTTACGGTCCGCCTCCGCCCGGCTTCCCTGAAAAGCGCCGCAGTCAATAAGAAAAGATCTTCCGTCAACTTCCAGTATATGCTTTGAGCCGGTAACCTCCTGCGCAGCTCCCAGTGAATACAGTGATATGGACATTAAGGCCTCCTGGATTAGAAAAACCGCCGCAAAACACCAGTCTCACCGCGGTTTTTATTGAGTTCAATATAGTATAGTAAGCGGGATAAGCTGTTTCCGCAAGTAAAAAACAGTAAGAAAACAATCCGCACATATCGATAATTATGATCAGAAGCAATTCCGGAAAAAAACGGTACGGAATTGCGGTGGAGCAGTAAATTTAAGGAAACACTGAATAAATCGAGTCGCTGAGACTTGGCCGTTGCCGGGACTTATTCAGCGGATCCCCAAAACCGGAGTTGTATCATTGTATTCGAGAAAAATTGATTCGCCGCCTGAGGAGATTATAGTCAACGGAGTCCCCGTATTCGGAAATTTTAACGGCCCGTTCAGACGGCTCGATATCCGCGGAATCAAAAGACCCTTCGGAGATATGCCCATTCCCGTTTTTCTGACAGATATGCGCATCATCGGCTATTCGACTTTCATCTTTCTCACGGGAGACTATATCGGCCTTATCGAAACCTGTGATGCGCCGCTGTTCGGCTTCTCGGAGATAACATTCTGGAACCGCAGCAGCGGAAAAAAGCTCGCGTACCGGCGCGCCGTCGGCCCCTTCCGCGCGAAACTGCCGATGGATATGAATAATGTCCGGTATATATTCCGCTCGAAAAACAGAAAAATCAGACTCCTGTGGAATTCCGAAAAAGTCTCGGCTCTTTTCAGTGTCAGGGGAGATGAAAGCCGTCCCGACGCGGAGGCATCCTTCTCACTGGATATAACCGACCCCCGTTCCGGGCAGATGGCTTCGGTGCTCCCCCTTAATATCCGCCGCCGCTGCCTCGCGTCATGGCAGGTCACGGCGCCGCTTGAGGGGTGTCTGACCATCGGGGAAAAGACGGCCTCGGCTGAAAATGGGATAGGTTTCTTTGATGTCAGGAAATTCTATCATCTATTTCGTACCAAATTCAGCAGAGTGATGGGAATAGGCAGTATTGACGGCAGGCAGGTGATGTTCCGCCTGTTCTCCCGGATATCCTCCGATGAATACCGGTATAATGAAAATGTACTCTTTGTGGACGGAAAAACATGGCCGCTGCCGCCGGTAAAGATCACGAGACCCTACGGAATAAACGGAACATGGATAATACAGGACACGGAAAGCATGGTTGATCTCGCATTTACCCCGATTTCCGACAATAAAAGGAAGATGAGTATCTTTCTTTTACGGACGGAATATCATACAATATATGGGACATTTGATGGTTTTTTATTGACCGGCAAGGGAGAAAAGATACAGCTCCGCAGTTTTTCCGGTATCGGTAAAAAACTGATGCTCAGATTGTAGATGGGAGTTATAAAAGTATGGCTGAGAATGACCCAAAGAAAAAACCGGCAGTGTACGCGCCGGGTGAACTGGAAAAAACAAGACAGAATCTGGGACAGCTTAATCCCGAGGAAGCCAAGCGCATCGCCGGACTTCTTGGAGGTGAAATAGGCATCGAGCGTCCAATGAATCAGGAAGAAAAGGATCAGATGCACAAGCATTTAAAAAAAAAGGTCCGGTACATAAAGAAAGAGGGCGCTCCTGAAGCCGCCGGGGAGGTGAAAAAAACAGCGGCCCCCCAAAAAAGTCAGGAGTCCCGGCAAAATACCATATCCTCCTCCACGGAAGGGTCTCCCGGGAATCGTTCCTCCATGATACCCCAGCTTCCGCAGATGCAGAAAAAAGACCTTCTGGCAATAAGCAGGCTTATGACGGATAAGGAGTATCGCATAACGCCAAACTACGGGATTTTCTCTTTCCTTTTCGCGGGGAAACCCGATGAAAAGATAAACAGCTCCTTTATCGAAAATGTTCTGACCGATTACATCGGCCATATCCAGCGCTTTGTGACCTCCACCCAGAAAGCCCTTTCCTATGCACCTGAAACATTCAATGAGAAGATGCAGAGCAGCTCCGATCCGAAATACCGCGTTTTCAAGGTTGTCCGTCAGTGGGATATACGGGTACAGGGGGCGCTGCTCGCACAGCTTCAGAGTGAATCAAAGGAAGCTACGATCAGTAAAATGATCCCCTTCATTCATGAACTGTTCAAACCGCTGATAAAGCTCTATTTTCTGGGGAGCAAAAATCTGAAAGATATCTATAAATCCGTTTATACGGAGATCGCGGTAAACCAGAAGGATTCGTCACGGGAAAATATCCTTACCCTCATAAAAGACGCAATCGCCGAATGGTATTATATTTACGGGCAGATATATAAGGGACTCTATCCGCTTCTCATGAGAATGAGCTCTGCGGATTTCATAGAATACGAATTTTTCTATACCAAAAGGATATCGCGGATATTATCCTTTCTTTCGCTTACCAAATACGACCTCATACTGATCCAGGCGGAACAGCCTGCGGCTCCCGTAATTTCATCGGCGGGAGGAATGACAGAAGAGGAAACGGAAGAAAAAAACCAGGAGGTTCCTGAAGGAGAACAGGAAGAAGAAAAAAAAGAGCCGGAGTCGGTAATACCGGAAAATGTGAAAAAAGGGTTGAACCTGCTTGAAAAACTGTTTCCCGAAGCGGGATGGAATATGCTGGATCAGTACCCTGATATGTATCCCTATTTCAATCCGCTGCTTGAATTTCATCACGGATTCGTGCTTCTGGCTCCCAACAACCCCCTTCAGCTTACCGTTGTTCTTATGCGTATTATTGAAGAGCTTTTTTACGGCTGCCGGGCCATAACATTCAATATGGGAGATGAATCGGGAGTGAACCACAAGGACGATGACATTGCAAAAATATTCAATGACTGGCCGTCTTACAGGGAAAATGATTTTGAAAAACAATATTCCGAAATTCTGCAGGAATATGTAAACAAGGTGTTTGCCCAGATGGAGTTCAAAAGGTCCCCCTACGCACGCAAGATGATGTCACAGATTATGTGGACCGCGAAATCCACCTTCCTGCCCCATCTCTCCTATGAAATGCTGACACTGGAACGGCACAATACAAAGCAGGAAAAACCGCTCCATGTGCGGGTCAGAAATCTTCAGAAGATATTGAACCATCTGGCACACAACATGGAGGCTTCCCTCAGGCAGAACAGGGGCCGGCCAGGGCTTCCGGTAGACGGTATTTCCGAACCGTGGCACACCT
>JAISVD010000061.1 GCA_031271875.1 Spirochaetaceae bacterium
GTTCGTCAACAACGCTTCCTCTTGCGTCCGGGGTCGGGGCAAGACCTTCATCCGGTGCGGGAGCTCCTGTTGAAGTTCAGAATTCTGAGCAAAGTTCTGAACAAGGTTCAGAGATAACCGCCGTGTCGGCAGCTTCTCAGGAGACCGCCGGGCAGCTTTTGTCATCGGAACTCCTGTCCCAGGTACAGACAGCGCTCAATTCCGGTGATGCGGCAAAGGCTCTTGACCTGCTGGACCAGTTTTTCCGTACATCTGTCACGGACCTGGATGAGGGCTGGTTTCTCCGGGGGCTGGCCTATGAGTCAAATGGTCCCTCCCGGAACATCCGCCGGGCTCTGGATGCCTATCAAACCCTCGTGGATGCCTTTCCTTCAAGCCCCCGCTGGCGGGAGGCCCGTGAACGGATAACCTACATAAACCGTTTCTACTTTAACATACGCTGAAAAACAGGAGGCTTTTTATGGGAACGACAATCCCTGTATTCGGAAGAACTACGGAGTTTTCCCTGTCCGGTGCGGCACGGAATAGTTGCGGTATCGGGGACAGAGCTTTGTTCAAACTATTCGGACAGCCCCGTGCCGCGAAACTGCGGGTGGCGTGAACCCTGTGAATGGAGCGTAACGGAATCACTTAACCTGCGGAGATCGTTTTTTGCATATCCTGCAGAGATATCGTATACTTGTATGGTGGAGGAACTATGAAAGTGGTCATTGTCGGCGGTGTTGCCGCAGGGGCTGCCGCTGCCGCCCGTTTAAGAAGAAATGATGAAAAAGCGACAATTCTTATTCTTGAAAAAGATGAATATATCTCTTATTCAGCCTGCGGACTGCCCTATTTTATCGGTGATGTGATAACTGACGGTTCCCGGCTGCTCCTGCAGACCCCTCAGGGGTTCAAAAAAAGATATAATATCGATGTGCGGGTTTCCTCCGAGGTAACGGGGGTTGATACGGTAAGGAAACTGGTTGAGGTGAAGGACCTGAAAACCGGTAAAACCTCTACAGAGTCCTACGATGAGCTCATCCTCACTCCGGGGGCGGCGCCGGTTGTTCCTCCAATTGAAGGTATCGGGCTTCCCCATGTTTTTACCCTCCGCTCCATGGCGGACGGACTGAAAATCAAGGAGTATATTTTTTCGGCCCATGTCAAAACAGCGGTTGTAATCGGCGCAGGACATATCGGTCTTGAGATCACCGAAAACCTCAAGCATATCGGCGTCGCCGTTACGCTCATCGATGCGGCGGATCATGTCATCCCTTCAATTGACACCGATATGGCCTATGAAGTGCATAACCATCTGCGCTCAAAGGGCGTGAATCTCCTGCTCAATACTACCGTAAAAACGATCACCCCCTCAAGTGTTGTTTTGGCGGAGGGAGAAAGCGTACCCGCCGACATTGTGTTTGTCTGTATCGGCTCTGTCCCCAACACCGGTTTTCTCCGGGGGAACGGTTCTCCGAATGAGAACGGTGTGAAGCTCGGGTTGAAGGGGGGCATCATCGTTGATGACTATCTCAGGACTACCGCGCCCCATGTATACGCCGCCGGTGACGCGATTGTAGTCACCAACCGCATCTCAGGGAAACCCTCCTTTGTCCCCTTTGCCGGTCCGGCGGCGCGGCAGGCCCGGATCGTCGCTGATGCTATCTGTGGCAAGGGTGAAAAATATACCGGGTCCCTGGGGACAGAGCTGCTGCGGGTCTTCGACATAACCGTAGGTGTGAGCGGACTTACCGAATCGCTCCTCCGGGATGCCGGGAAGCCTTTCTACAAGGTTATTACCACGGCGAACTCCCGTGCGGGATATTTCCCCGGGACTTCGACGATAACGGTAAAGCTCATTTTCGGACCGAAGGGAGAGCTGTACGGTACGCAGGCGATGGGGAGCGAAGGGATCGATAAAACCATCGATGTGCTGGCGGTGCTGCTCAAGCTCGGGTGCACGGTTCATGACCTTCCGGAACTGGAACACGGTTACGCGCCCCCCTATTCGATAGTAAAAGATGCGGTCAACGTTTCCGGAGTGGTGGCGGAACAGCTTCTCGAAGATCCCGAAGGGTTTTATTATATCGAGGATGTCGCCGCTCTTGTTGCCTCAAAGGAACTTATTCTGGATATCCGCAATGCCGAAGAGTATCGCTGGGGACACATCGAAGGGGCAGTGAATATGCCCCTGGATACACTGCGGGAAAATCTGGACAAGCTGGATAAAAACCGGATACTATATGCCTATTGTCAGTCCGGGGCCCGTTGCAATATAGCCGTTCAGTTACTGCGCCAGTACGGTTTCAAGGTAAAAAATCTCGGCGGAGGATACCGTTTTTACAGCGCCATGGACACCGATCTGAAAGCCCGAAACGTTTCCGGCTGACGGGAGGGGCATCCTGTGTATATAGAACAGTTTTCGCTGATAACAGAAAAAGAAGATTTCTACTCGATAACAGCCCGGGTACAGCATGTTGTTGAGGAGAGCGGCATCAGAGACGGGCTGTGTACTGTTTTCTGTTCCCACACAACAGCGGGAATAACCATCAATGAAAACGCCGATCCCGATGTGGTCACCGATATGTTGCTGGGACTCAGACAGGCCTACCCGGACCGTCCCGAATTCAGCCATGCCGAAGGAAATGCAGCGGCCCATCTGAAGGCTGCTGCGGTGGGCAGTTCCGTTTCGGTGATACTTTCCGGGGGAGAGCTGCTGCTGGGGACCTGGCAGGGGATATATTTCTGTGAATTTGACGGTCCCCGGACACGGAGATGTATTATACAGATAATCACCGCCTCGTGTTCCCGGTGCGGAACTATTACATACGGTGAACACTGATGTATGATCGATGTATACATCAGTGTTTCCCTGTTTTCCTTCCGGATTATCCCTTTTTTCCCGCTATAAAATTCCGGTAATCTTCAAGATGTTCCGGCAGTGTCTCATACGGTTTGAGGTGATAGGGACAGCGCTGTTCACAGAGACCGCAGTGGGTACAGTTGGTAATTTTTTCCATATTCTCCTGCCATTGGGGAGTGAGCCACTGATCCGGCGGGGAGCGCCGCAGCAGCTGGGACATCCTGTTGGCATTATTTATGGGAATATCTTCGGGGCAGGGGAGACAGTAACCGCAGCCGCGGCAGAAATTCCCCGAAAGCGATTCCCTGTCCGCTTCGATCTCGTGGAGCATCTGCTTGGACAGTACCGGCGGTTCGTTTTCCATGGAGAGAAATTCCTCCAGTTCCTCCATCCGCTGGATACCCCAGATGGGGATAACCGATTCATACCGGCGGAGCCACGCGAAGGCGGCCCGTACATTTGTCAGGAGTCCGCCGCAGAGGGCTTTCATTGCGATAAAGCCGATATTGTGCTCCCGGCAGAACTCCACAACCGCACTATCCTCCGGAGCGGCGAGGTAGCTGAAGGGAAACTGTATGGTATCATAGAAGCCGGACGCTGCGGCCTCCCGGGCCAGCGCCGCGCTGTGGTTTGTAAAACCGATATGCCGGATTGTCCCGCGCCTTTTTTCCGCAAGGAGCGCGTCATAGATGCCGTCGGCGCCTCCGGGCAGGGGCACAAAGGAGGGGTTGTGCATCTGATAGATATCGATATAGTCGGTCTGGAGGTTATTGAGGCTGGTTTCAAGATCCCGCCGCAGCGCAACAGGTGTCGCCGCCGTGGTTTTGGTGGCGATCACCACATCCTTTCTGACATCATGAA
>JAISVD010000073.1 GCA_031271875.1 Spirochaetaceae bacterium
GATCAGCTAAATATAACATTATTGAAATTAAGAAGTATGAATATTGGAACAGTTGATGATGCAAAAAGTAAAATAAAGTATTTGATTAAAAATAAAGGAAGTGGAATTGTAATTAAGCAAGATAATAATCCTGCTAAAAGGGTTTATCCTGAAGTAAAATATTATATTAATCTAATTACATGTTCTTGTTATGATCCCTTCTTGTTTGAAATAGCATGTGTTTTTAAGAAGTTTATATATTCCATAGGAGAGGATGGAAAAAATGATATAGATATAACAAAAATAAATAAGCTGATTATTCCATATGACAGCAATTTCCGTTTAGCATATAAATTAAGTGAATTATTAAGGATACCTTTTGTTTTAATGCGTTCATCTGATGACGGTCGAATTACTGTAGGGGAGCCTTGGGATGGCAATATTTCTCATGATGATGAAGCAATAATTATACATGATGTTCTGGTTTCTGGCGATCAGATAAAAAAATCTATAGTAAAAATTATCAATATTTATCCTACCTATGAAATAAAAGGAATCTTCTGCTTAATAAACAGAAGGGAAAAACACGGAAAACAAGACCTTGAAGCAACTGATTATAAAGTTTTTTCTTTATTAGATATAAATGATGAGGAGATTGAAAGAATGCAGGAAGATATCCAGTGAGTCATACATGTCCTTTTTGTTTAGAGATAATGGTTCCCCAAAATAATCCCTTTAATAATCAAATAAACCACACAATATCATCAAGAATTATTGATGAAACGGAAAATTGGGTTTGTGTTCCAACAGTGGGAGCTTTTGTTCTTGGATATGTGCTGATTATAAGTAAAATTCATTATAATTGTTTTTCTGTTATTCCCCCGGATATGTATGACTGTTTGGAACAATTTGTACATAAACAAAAAAATATCATCAAACAAATTTTTAGTTTTGATTGTGTTGTTTTTGAGCATGGAACCATATCCGATAAATACCAAGGGGCAAATAGTATAGATCATGCCCATATCCATGTTGTTCCCTGTAAAGGTTCTATTTGGAGTAAAATACAACAAAAATATAAACTACATACTGTTTTATATTTCGAAACATATTCTGAAATGCTCATTTATGCCAATCGTCAATCTCTTAATTCTTATTTGACATTTTGTGATACCGATGGACGCTGTTATCTTATTGATGATGCCAGCAATTTTCCTTCTCAATTTTTTCGGATGGTATTGGCTGCAGAATCAGGTGTAGAACAGAAATGGAATTGGAAAGAGCATATGTTCCTGCAAAATGGAATAAAAACATATTATCTTTTCAAGAAATGATATTGTGTTGATAGGGATGAGAGTACCCAGAGCAGTGACAACAAGCAGGGCCGCGCTGCCGAAGCCGTATCCGGCGGTTTTGCCTCGGAGGTACGGGAGAGCCTTGCGTCGGGACAGCGGACGGCTTATGCCGAATATAACTCCCTCATCGAAAAGGATGTTGCCCGGGAACTGGCGAGGATCAATCTGCCAGTACATCTCCCTCTATACGGAGATGTACTGGCAGATGGACCTCCACAACCTGTTCCATTTCCTCGGTCTGCGGCTGGACAGTCATGCCCAGAAGGAGATCCGGGACTATGCGGCGGTCATTCTGGAGATAGTACGGGCTGTCGCGCCCCTCGCCGCGGCTTCATTCGAGCGCCATATAAAGGGCGGAGTGACCTTTTCCTCGGAGGAGATGGAAGCGCTCCGGGCAATGCTTGACGGAAAGGAATCCTCTCTGACCGGAAAGCCCCTGGAGCGGTTCGAGGAGAAGCTTAAAAACGGAAAGCAGTTGTAGTCTTCTCTGGTGCGGCTACGGGGTTCCGAGTCTCAGAAATGCGCTTGGTGAATACCGGTTTGCCACATGAAGGCTGATAGCAGCGGACGTTCCGTCCCTGATGAGTATCTTTTCGACCGTATGATATGCCAGTGACGGGATGTTATTGGCTTCGCTTAAATGTCCCAGAAACACATGGCGTATCCCGGATGATGATAACTCCGCAAGCGCTTCCCCGCAGGAAACATTGGAAAGATGCCCCGTCTGCCCCGTGATACGGCGTTTCAGGTAGGCCGGGTATGTTCCCTCCAGAAGCATCTGTTCATCGTGGTTTGCTTCAATGAGCAGAACCTCGGAACCCGCAATATGTTCACGGACCGTCTCACTTATGTGACCGATATCGGTGGCCACGGTCGCCTTTCTTCCTCCGGCAATGAAGGAGTATCCCACGGGGTTTGCCGCATCATGGGGAATGGTGAAGGGAACGACGGTCAAGTCCCGGAATTCAAAGGGCCGGTTTTCCGGGACAATAAAACGCTGCTCTCCGGAGACCCTGCCGAGGGCGCTGCGGGCGTCCATATCCTCCCATGTTCCGGCGGTAGCGAACAGCGGGATCCCGTGGCGTCTGCACAGGATACCCGCACCCTTGATATGGTCGGAGTGTTCGTGGGTTATGAAAATGCCGTTTATTGAGGACGGGGATATTCCTATACCTTTCAGGGCCTCTTCGATCTTTGTCCCCGGAAGTCCCGCATCGATCAGAACAGCTGAGTTACCTGTGGCGAGGTATACACAATTGCCGCCTGAACCGCTGAAGAGTGGGCAAAAATCGAATTTTTGGCAGAAATCGGGTTTCACCGGCCTGTTCCGCCAGTGGGGACAGAGCTCATTCTGAAGCCCGTGATCATTCCCCGGCGCCCTGAAAGGTCGTGCCCCGGAGGGCGCGGGCGATCTCCTTCCAGACAATTTTGTCCTTTTCGGAAAGTTTCGCGTAATCCTCCTGCCGGCCCCAAGCGGAAAATTCGATCATGTTGCGGGTACGCTCAAGGAGCTTTTCGAATTTTTCCTCCTGAAATTCCTTCAGCCATAGGGGAATTTTTTTCGCATACCGGAGCATCTTCCGGTAATGGGGGACGCAGAGACCGTCGGAAGCGGTAAAGAACGATACGAAATGGTCATCGGCATTCTCCGCGATAAAGCCGAGGAATTCCCGCTCTATCCGTTCGGTTTCGGCGCAGGCGGGACAGAGCTCCTTGTATCTGGGAACTTTTTTCTTTTTGAGCTCCGGCAGCTCGTTGGAGAGGGTATCGGAGCAAAGGATCGCAACCGCCAGGCCATCCCTGAAGGAGTCGAGGTTTTTCGAATGGGCCGAACAGAACCCTCCTGCATTCCGGTATTTCGCCCGGAACCCCCTGTCGGAAACGTGCTCGAAAAGCATGTTATCTATATACCTGTATGTGCGCTCCGAGACGATGGTACAGAGGGGGCAGCCCTCCTTTTCACATGCCTTTTCAAGCGCAAAATAGTTGA
>JAISVD010000092.1 GCA_031271875.1 Spirochaetaceae bacterium
CTGATCCCCCCGGGCATCTTCGTACCCGCAGTGGGGGCACTCCCCCCGAACGTAACGATCCGCGAGGAACCGGCTGCATTGAGGGCAGTAGAGCTGTTCTATTGTATGTTCCGTGATGAATCCCCGCTCGTCGAGATCGCGGAACAGAGATTGCACGATTTCTGTCTGCTGGGGCGTTGAAGTGCGCCCGAATTTGTCGAAGGCTATGTTGAACCATTCATATATATCGCGGTGGATTCCGTAATAGTAATCGCAGAGTTCCCGGGGAGTTTTTCCCTCCTCCAGGGCGCGGGTTTCGGTGGCGGTGCCGTACTCGTCGGTGCCGCACACATAGAGGGTTTCATAACCGCGGCTCCGGCAGAAACGGGCAAACACATCGGCGGAAAGTACCTGGATCAGGTTCCCCAGGTGGGGAATATTATTGACATAGGGCAGCGCTGAGGTAATAAGTCTTCTATTCATTTGGTTATGATATGGGTTTCGTCCCGCTTCTGTCAAGAAGCCCTTCTGTCAAGAAGCAGTTCCGACAGGGACAGAGCTTGGCAAAAAACTAAATCCAGCCGCCCTGAAAACCCGGTATGCCCGCCCGCTTGTCCAATGAACTGAAAATATCTATACTGAAAAACACAAGGAGAAACAGGTGGAAGTTCGTGTACGTTACGCCCCGTCACCCACGGGGATGCAGCATATCGGCGGGGTGAGAACCGCGCTGTTCAATTACCTTTTTGCCCGCACAAACGGAGGCAAATTCATTCTGCGGCTTGAGGACACCGACCGTACCCGTTACGCCCCGGAATATGAGCAGAACCTCTTCGATACCCTCGAATGGATGGGGATTGAATGGGACGAAGGCCCGGACAAGGGGGGGGAATACGGCCCCTACATCCAGTCCCAGCGGTTCGAGCTGTATAAGAAACACGCTCTGGAACTCGTTAAAATGGGGCGGGCCTACTACTGTTTCTGTGACGCGGAACGGCTGGAGCGGATCCGCAAAATCCAGACCATGAACAAGATGGCCCCCGGTTATGACCGCGAATGCCGACACCTGTCGGAGGCGGAGGTTCGGGCAAACCTCGAAAAGGGTCTCCCCCATGTTATCAGACTCAAGGTACCCCTGGAAGGGGCCACGCTTTTCCATGACGCCCTGCTCGGGGACATCGAATGGAAAAACGAGGATATCAACCCGGATCCGGTGCTGCTCAAGTCAGACGGATTTCCCACCTACCACCTCGCGAATATCGTCGATGACCATTATATGAAAATATCCCACGTCATGCGCGCCCAGGAGTGGATACCCTCCACCCCGCTCCACGTGATCATGTACCGGGCCTTCGGCTGGGAGCATCCCGAATACTGCCATCTGCCGATGGTCATGGGTCAGGACGGGCAGAAGCTTTCCAAACGCCACGGCGCCACAAGCGTCAACGAATTCCGCAATAACGGCTACCTGCCGGAAGCGCTGGTGAACTATATCGCCATGCTCGGCGCCTCATACGAGGACGGACGGGATATCTACTCCCTCAAAGAGCTTGAATCCCTCTTCCGCCTCGAAAAACTGAACAAAGCCCCTGCGGTTTTCGATTACAAGAAACTGGAGTGGTTCAACGGTCAGTACATGCGGGCAATGGACGATGAGTCCCTCTACCGGGCGGCGCTTCCGTTTATCTCGAAAGAGGGAATCCTCCCCACGGAGCCGTCTGAGAGGGAAAAAGCAAAACTGATGGAGGTCATGCCCCTCATACGGGAGCGGCTCCACTTCCTCACCGAAGCGCCGGAGATGGTGCGGTTCCTGTTTATCGAACCCGCGGCGCCGAACCCGGAGGACCTGATTCCCAAAAAGCTGGATCAGGAGGGAACGAAGAAAATTCTTACCCTTGCCGCAGAGGAACTCCTCCCCGGCCTGGAAGGCAAAACCGAAGAGGAGGGGGATGTCCTGGTACGGGAAACAGCGGAGAAGCTCGGAGTAAAGCTTGGGGATCTGATGATGCCCATCCGTATCGCCGTCACCGGCAGCCGCGTGAGTCCGCCGCTTATCGGCTCCATCCGCATACTGGGCACGAAAGAGGCCATTGCCCGGATAAACCGCGCCATCGCCGTTCTCTGAACAGAACAGGGGCTGCCCGTTACTTCCCGGACAGCCCCTGTTTTATTACAGCTCCGCCAGCTTTTACTCGGCAGCAAACACCAGCAGCGTTGTTCCCGCCGCATCTGTAAGAGTCAGGGTATTGCCGCTGAGCCTGTAAGAGGCCGTCCTTTCCAGCAGTTCCGTATACACTTTTTCGAACAATGCGGCGTCCTCGTTAAGTGCCGCCCTCCGGGTCATGGCCAGGGGATTGATCTCCAGAGAAGGGCCGGCGCCGTCGGCGGAACCGCCTTCGGTGTAGTTCCCCATAATGTTATTAACTCCTGTCGAACCGGCGATCCGCCCTTCATTGTTGAAGGAGATAGTTGCCTTGTCGCCCTTGTTTGTTTCAACGGAAACCACCGCGGAACCGGAGTTGTACGCTGTGAGCTTCCACGATATATCGGTAAGCGTATAGGGCCTGAAGATCAGCAGCGCCTTGCCGTCGCTGTCTGAAAGCACGAGTTGCTCCGCAGTCTC